>JAQBOT010000245.1 GCA_028287885.1 Pedobacter sp. | reverse complement strand
TTAAGAAGCATCTCTCCTTCGTAATCAAACACATGCGCATTATATAGCAATAAACGGAAATCTTTAGACAGAACTCCTTTCAGTTCTTTTGATATCAGTGTATCACTATTCAAAATCTGTAATCTTTCCAATATTGTATTTTTAGCATGATTCAGAAAATAATCGGTACTTTTTGCATACAAGGGTTCCGGTACCCTATCCGGCCTATATGCAATCATCTTATAAACGACTTCCATCCCTCTGGTCATATCATTTTGCGTCATACCCATAGGCGTAACGTCAAGATTTTCAATGTCAAAATCTGAATTATAAGCAACATCAATGTTTGTAACACCACCATTTGTCAATTTAATCACAAGTGACTTATATGGATTTAAACTCGAGGATAAACCTATAAGAGAAACATCTGTTTCAGCATTAACATCAATAGAGAATTTCCCTGATCGATCAACTAGCACATAGTATTTAGCATACTCTCCCGATATCGGCATCGGAACACCAATAGTGACAAAAATGCTATCCTTGTTTGTTTCATTCGGACTTATTATCCTTCCTGTTATTTTAGATCTCCCCGCCTTTATAGTAGGTACATCTACTTCCATACCAACAGACCGTTTCCATGATAACAAGAACAAAAAGCTTAATAAGCATAGAAGAGTTAACTTAATTATCTTAGTCCTGGGGATCGTTAATTTGAATTGGTTTGAGCTTATTTTCATATTGATATCTCATATCTAAGAATCCTATCATAAATATATATTTTAATTCTTGTTTATTGCCAATTGCTTTTCAAGAAACGACCCTTTCTTTAGACGAAGCAAGGAATTAACTTCTTGTAATTTCGCATGAGTCGAATTCATGAATTCCACTATGATCCTTTCAAACTTAACTCAAAACCAATTGTTTCCTCATGAAGTTCCTTGCCTCACCCATATTGCTGCAAGCATCTAAAATATTTGAAAATGGAAACAGCACTATCTGGTTTATTTTTATACCCCGATTTCATCGATGAAATAAGAGAGAAGCAGTTGTTAACTGAAATTGACAATCAAACATGGATTGTTGATTACCTTAGAAGGTTGCAATATTATGGCTACCGCAATGAGCTGGACAAACCTTATGATTTAATACCTTTTCCAATTCCTATGCCGCCACTGATTTACCAGTTATCTCAGGAAATTGTGGAACAAAAAATATTATTCCAGCAGCCAGACCAGGTGATCATCAATGAGTATGTTCCTGGCGAAGGCATCAAACCGCATAAGGACAGAGCTTATTACGAAAACCAGATCTGTGGGGTTAATCTCGGCAGTGGTTGCATCATGCGGTTTATCAGAGGAAAGAATCAGGAAGTCATAGATATAGAGATTCCTCGGCGTTCCTTGTACGTAATGCAGGATGACGCCCGAAAGAAATGGAAACATGCCATACCGCCCAGAAAGAAAGATAACATAGATGGCAGGCTGCAGCACAGAGAAAGAAGGGTATCTATTACTTACCGCAAGGTAAAGCCTGGAAAAGTAAAGCCCATCAATCCTGAAGGCAAAGTGGCCAAACTACTACAGGAAAGCTTTAACATAAGCGTTAGTCAAATAACAGGTTAATATCAGTTGACTACCACTTGCTGCTTCCAAGTTTATCGTTCAACCCCCATTTGGGCGGGAAGAAATAATTAATAGGTTGACGACCACCCGAGTAGAGCTGTTTGATTCTAGTTCTGCTAGAAATACCACCCACCTCTGGGTGAGCTATGCGTGCATATTTATCCGTTTCGCAATACAGGTTCTGGCAGTCTATGAGTTGAAGTCTCCTACCCCATAAAGTCTTAAACTGAAGACCCAGCCGTTCAAATTCTTGTTCCTGTCGGTCAGTGACATACCTGATCACGTCAGCATCGTTATAATCTCCCAGACTACTGAAACATTTCCGGATCCCATCCTTCGCCCCAGGGCCCGGCATCACAAATTCCATTTCAGTAAAATCTGTAAGATTGCTGTAGTTAATATCAATGGCATATTGATAGGCTAAAAACTTGCCTATGGTTGGGAAACTTAGCAGAAGCCCATAGACCGCCTCCAGTGACTTTGCCTCTCCGATGCGCTCTGCCAATTGAAAATGCATCATTTGCTCGATCAGTTTTAAATGATTTTGGTGTTTCCGTGCATAACCGAATGAACTCCTGCCGGAAGCCATGATGTAAGCGCCGGAATAAATCGGCTCTCCTGCTTGCATCGCCTGATCTAAAACTTTGCTGTATAATTCGAAAGAGAAGGCTTCCCAAGTCACTGTGCCCAGTTCATGTTGCAGGAGTTGCCAGGTTTCTATTCTATTAAACAGCTTAAACAATAAGATGCGGAAAAGAAGCTCGTTTGGGCTTTGATCACCCTTGTAAATGATCTCGCGAATCAGATACTGACTTACACGGTCAGCAGCCCGGTATGCATTGGTGAACTTATGCTTAAGTAGGATTGGATCAGCGGTTAGTTGAGTTATCCTGTTGATCCGGTTAAAAAAGATCTCTTGTCTTTCTGCCGCAAACTTCCAGTAAGTATCCTGTACATAAGTCGGAGTTGGAAGCTTTTTGGTACTCCATATCATCATAATTGAAGTTAGCAAAAGTTTTACACTGCCTTGTTGGCGTAAAAGTTAGAAGTTTTTTCACTGACAAAGAAAACAGATACACAAGGCGCATTATCATTTCCAAAAATCTTCGTTTTTTAAAACAAATTATTCCTTTGCTTAATCCTTTGAATCTCCCGAATACCACCGTTTAATGATTAAAAGGCTTGTTACATTATTTCATTTTTAATTTGGTTAGTTACACTAATTTTAAGCTAAATTATTCAAACGCTTTACTGATTTCATCTAGTTATGCAAACTGATAATATGAAATCTTAATGTTAGCCATAATGGACTTACTTGGCATCTTCCCTACATTGACAATTAACATTTGTAGGAGGGCTAGTATAATTCAGAATTAATTCAGAATTGAAAATTAGGTTTGAATGTTATTTCAAGCTATGTTCAAGCGAATTTACAGGAGCAGATATTGCACCCTGTTTTCATTCATTTTAGTTTTCGTTTGCACCTCACTTTTAGTTAGGACCGTTTTACTTTTCGGATCTTTTACCAAAGCAAGCTTTAGTTACACAGGAATACTTAAAATTTATTTACTTGGATTAGATTATGATATTGGCGTAGCATTACTTCTAACAACAATTTACAACCTGTATCTGCTTATTACTCCGCGGAAATTATCAAGTTCTATACGGGATAAGATCATAACCTATCTCGTCTTGTTTCTTTTGCTGCTGATTTCGTTTTTTTCTTTTTTTGCTGAATTTACCTTTTGGCAGGAATTCGAGAGTCAATTTA
This sequence comes from Pedobacter sp., assembly GCA_028287885.1. Classification (GTDB taxonomy): domain Bacteria; phylum Bacteroidota; class Bacteroidia; order Sphingobacteriales; family Sphingobacteriaceae; genus Pedobacter. The sequence continues at coordinate 12,206 of JAQBOT010000245.1, read as the reverse complement.
ATTTCATAGCAGTTGACTATCTTATACATACATATGAATTCGTAAACAATTTCAATGAGTCTTATCCACTACCATTCCTTATTGGCGAAATCCTTGTACTGATTATATTACTGATGTGGATGTTTACTAAAGGCAAACTAGCCCAGTATACCTTTGAGTCTAATATGCCTTTCAAAAAGAGACTGGCAATTTCAGGCACTTTGTTGGTCAGCGACGTTGTTGCTATTGCAGGCATTGGTATTTTGTCCACAAAAGTGATTTATCTGGTTTATCCGTATATTAAACGAAAATTATCAAATGGAAAATCTGCCAATATCATCGTTAGTTCAGGTTACCAAAATGGAGGTATGAATTTTACACTTATTAAGAGACTTCAATAAATGAAAATTCTGATCATTGAAGATGAGCCGGAATTGGCAAAAAGTATTGAAAGCTATCTTTCAGGTCAAGGCTATAGTTGTGAGCTTGCAGTGAACTACCAGCAGGCAATTGAAAAGGTAAGTGTTTATCATTATGACTGCATTTTGCTTGATTTGATGCTCCCCGGGGGTAACGGTATGGATGTACTGAATGAATTAAAATTACAAAACAAGGAAGATGGGGTAATTATCATATCAGCAAAAAATGCGGTAGATGATAAAATTCAAGGCTTAAAGCTGGGTGCAGACGACTATCTTTCTAAACCATTTCATTTATCGGAACTTTCTGCAAGACTATTTTCAGTTATTAGAAGAAGAAACTTTGCAAATTCCAACATCATCCAGCAAGGGAACTTAAAAATAGACCTTTTAGCGAAAACAGTTGATGTAGGAGGAAATGCGGTCATGCTTACAAAAAAAGAGCTTGACTTATTGTTGTTTTTTATCGGAAATAAAAACAGGGTGATCTCAAAAAATGCCCTCGCCGAGCATCTGTCAGGCGATCTGGCAGATATGCTTGATAATCATGATTTCATTTATGCACATATTAAAAACCTCAAGCGGAAATTAACGGATGCAGGGTATGGCAACTTCCTCAAAACATTATATGGAAACGGTTACAGATGGGAAGGATGATCAAGCTACTCGATAAACCACTTAAAGCATTCACTACCTATGCATTAATCGTTTTGCTTTGTAGTATCCCTGTATATTTTATCATTATCGATACCATTTGGGTGCATGAGATTCACGAACGCAATCAAATCGTAGCAGCAGCAGTAAAGAGAAATTTAGTTGACCTAAACCTTGATGAGGATCGGATGAAATCCGCAATGGCACTATGGAACAGCATGCAACCGGAAACCAGGATATATGAAGTAAATGAATATAAGGCAGATAGTACTTATAACATTTACAGGAAGAATCGGTATATGGTTGATAAAGGATATGATCGTTTTGAAGGCTTGGTGACTTATTTTAAAATAAACGAGAAACCCTACAGCCTGACGGTGGAAGCAAATGTGGAGGAAAGTTATGAAACCATGATTGCGATCACGGCGATTACAAGTATGTTTTTCATCATTTTGCTTGTTGGATTTATTAAATTAAACAAAAGGATCTCGAAAGATCTATGGAAACCATTTTACCAAACATTGGCACAAATCAAGGCATTTGACCTAAGTAGCCATAAGAATATTTCTTTTGAACATAGCCAGATTTCGGAATTTGAAGAACTAAATTCTTCTATAAATAAGTTGATTGACAGCAATGTAGCTGTATTTCGGCAGCAAAAGGAATTCACAGAAAACGCCTCACATGAGCTTCAAACACCTCTGGCCATTGTTCAGTCGAAGTTGGACTTACTTCTTCAGGATCCATCGGTTTCATCGGTTCAATCCTTAATAATCGAAGAGACAAATCATGCTTTATCAAGGGTTGCCCGCATTAATAAAAACTTGCTGCTACTCGCTAAAATAGAAAACCAGCAATTTTTAGAAAAGCAATCTGTTGATATGTCTAATCTTATCCAACGAATACTGGATCTCTTTGGTGATCTTTTTAGGGAAAAAACCATTCAGTTCAAAATCAACGCAGCTTGTGTTGTTGAGGGTAATATTATCCTCATAGAGGTTATGCTTACCAATCTACTTATGAATGCTTTGAGGTATACAGCCACTGATTCAAAAGTATTTATCTCACTTTCTGGAAATGAAATAGAAGTCTCTAACGCTGGCACTTACGCTCTGGATAAGAAGAAGATGTTTAAAAGGTTTAGTGCAGCATCAAACCACACCCCAGGCAGTGGGCTGGGTCTTTCTATTGTAAGGGAAATTTGCAACCGGTATGGTTGGGACGTTCGTTATGATTACATCACATCTATGCATGTTTTTAAGGTTACATTCAGTACTTATCAAAAAAGGTTATAACCACCTCTATGCTCTAAAATTTGTAGCTATAGCCAACTCTAAAAACCTGAGTCTCGTAGTAGTCTGTACTGTGGAGCTGAAAGCCATTACCGAATATCTCCTTTTTGATTTTAAGTGTGTTAAATATGTCATTGCCATTCAAAAATAGCTCGCCCTGTCCCCTTTGGATCAGCTTTTTAACGCCCATGTCAGCAGAAAACCTTGATCCAATTTTCCCCTGAGGGATGATATCAGGCGCCAGGTAGGTGCTGGAGAATTGAATATCTATATCCTCCTTAAGCCTGAAATTGGTGTTTAACTTGACATTTCCGGATACCATTGATTGTGTAGCCATGCTATAAACTGTTGGTACGGGATATTTATTTTCAACACTGAAGGCGAGTATTGTATTGTTATAAACTGTTCCGCTGAGGTTAAATGAAAACCATGATTTAGCTTGTTGCTGCCATAACAATTCACCACCCGATTGATGGCTTTTACCTGCATTTTGAAAAATATTGTATAATATGGTGTTTCCTGGAACCTGTGTAGCGATCCTAGTAATTGTTCCGGTAATCATTTTATAAAAACCTGTTCCATATAAACTTCCATTTGCCCAGTTATATTTATAGCCAAGTTCCAGCGCATTGGTATACTGCGGACGTAAACCTGGATTACCAACCTTAAGCAGTTCTGGCTCATCGTATTTTGGAAAAATCCGGATATCAACCTCATTAGGGCGATCTACCCGGGCATTATAAAAAAGGGTTATTCTGTTGTTCGCATTAAATTTATACGCAAAACGGACATTTGGTAACGGACGCAGATAGTCATAACCATCACTCTTGTAAGTATTGTGATTAGGATTAACCAAATAGTCAATACTGGCATATTCAACTCTTAAGCCTGCTTCAACTTCTATTTTATTAGTTTCAAAAATATAATTTCCATAAACTGCAGGAATGTTTTCCCTGTAATCAGCCTGGCCACCTGCATTAACATCAATGGGGGAATTTAGTCCTGGGAAAAACTGCATATTTGTTGGAATTGAACGATATCGATATTTAACTCCGGCCTCCAACCTTCCATGTTTCATTGGTTTTATATAATCCACGGTTAAATCAGAAACATGTTCATCTGATAATAACTTAAATGCATCTTCTCCGGTAAAGTCCGGCAATATGTTGGTGAAATTATATTTTTCATCTTCCCTATGCCATGTAAAATTCAATCCTGCAGTGAGTGTATGTCCTGGTTGAGGAAAGTTATGCAGATATACGGCCGATCCTGTCGCTGTATATTTTACTTCATCTTCCAAAAACTGCCATAACCGGTTGCGGACCGAAAAATCGTTATTGAAATATGGAATATCGCCGCGATCCAGAATCTTTTCTCTGTTTAGATATGCAGCTATTGTGAAACTATTATGCTCATTGGGATTAAAATCCAGGCCAGTTTTTACAGTACTGAAAGACGTGTTTCTATTTCTTTTTACCTGTTGATTAAGAATGGTGCCGTCGTCAAAAATGCGTTGGGAAAACTCATTGCGATTTAGCGTTTGCGTATATAGATAGTCACCTTGTAAAAAGGTATTCACTTTGTTTTTTCTGTAGTTTAAAGATATTGATGGGTTAATCTTAGGTGTATGTTGATACTGAGGGCGTATTCCCGGATAGTTTTCTTCTCTAATCCATAATGCACCTAAACCTGAACTCAATCCAATTTTTCCATTGAACCCTTCTTGCTTGTTTTTCTTGTAGATGATGTTAATAATCCCAGCATTTCCATTTGCATCGAATTTCGCGGAAGGATTAGCAATTATCTCGATTCTATCAATCGCGGATGCCGGTAGGTTATCCAATCCGGCTTGGCTGCCAAAACCAGTAATTGCATTTTGTTTTCCATCTATTAATACCGCGACTTTATCATTTCCTCTTAATTGAACCTTTCCATCTTGAATAGTAACGCCAGGTATATTCTGCATGGCCTGTAATACAGAGCCCCCCAACTGACTGGTGTTTTTTCCGACATTATAAGATCTCTTATCCATCTTTTCGGAAAGGCCATTATTGGTGCCCTTTATTTCTACAGTTTGTAATGTTCGATTATCTTCGGAAAGCTCGAAAATACCAAGATCTAAATATTGACTTAGCTTGCCTAATGAAACCTCTTTGCGCATTGGCTGATAACCGATAAGGCTTACTTCAATGAAATATTCACCTGATGGAACATCTTTCAATATAAACCGCCCCTGTTCATCACTTACTGTACCTGATGCAAATTTTAAGTCTGATTTCCTTTTCAACTGAATGCTTCCATAAGGGATGGTAGTACCCAATTTAACGTCTTTTAACTGACCTGAGACAATAACCGTTTTCTGCTGTGCACTTGCGAATTGACAAAAGATGAGTGACACAATAAGGAAGAGCCATGACATTCGACTAAAATTTTTCATAGAGTAATTTTTACACCTGAAAAGTAGAACTCAATTCTGAAGAGATTCCGAACTCATGAAAAAAAAAGCGGTAGATATACTTATCATTATTTCCTCATTATTAAAAATACGCAAGCCAGTGTCTCAGTAATCTACCCATTTAATCGAACTTGCAACAGTACTCGAGAAATTCAAGATATCTCTTTTCTGTATTTAAATACCTACTTCGAAAACCAGAAACCGGTTTTCACGTATTTATTAAAGGAAGGGATCTCTAAAGAAGTACTCGGTAGCGGCCACCGTTATACTTTGGATTGCCGTATTGAACTAATCAACCGTTGCGTTACTAAGTCCTAAATAAAGTATCTTCCCTCCTTTTTGTAGTGAGAGCATGGTCACAAAGCCTTACTGATAGTCCCCACGGCTAATTGCGGCTTTCCCGTAATGCACCAGGGGAAGCTCAGCGAAGAATATTTCCGGGACACAGTTTGTTTCTGGTAATCAGTTAAAAGCCTGACGAAATTCCAGCGGTGATAAATTCGTCTTCTTTTTAAAAAGCGTGCTAAAGGATTGCGCGTGCTCAAAGCCCAAGGCATAGGCGATCTCGCTGACCGAAAGACTCGTAGTGGAAAGTTTTTCTTTGGCTTTGGCAATCAGTTTCTCATGAATATGCTGCTGTGTGTTCTGCCCGGTATGAACCCTAAGCCAGTCACTCAGGTAGTTCGGCGACAGGTTCATCTGCGCAGCAATATGTTGTACCGTGAGCAAACCCTGTACGTCGCCGTTATAGTAATCATCGATCAACTGCTCGAACCTGGTCAGCAGCGCTGAATTATTATTCTTGCGGGTCAAAAACTGCCGCTCATAAAAACGATTGGAATATTTTAGAAGGCTCTCGATCTGCGTCAGAATGATCTCCTGGGTATGCTTATCGATATGCTGGCACTCCTTATCAATTTTACGGAGGATCGTGATCAAGTCATCTTCTTCCTCGGCCGACAGGTGCAGCGCCTCGTTAACCGCATAATCGAAAAAACCGTAGTGATGAATGCTGTTCGCCAGAGTATGCTGTAACAGGAAGTCCGGGTGAAAGATCAGGAGATAACCGGACCCGCATTCCATATTTTGCAGGTCCAGTTGTTGCACCTGGTTAGGCGCGGTAAAACTCAATACTCCTTTATCGTAATCATAATGCTGCTGTCCGTACCTGATCTTGCCTTTGGCTTCGCGTTTGAGCGCCACGCAATAAAAGCGGTTAACAAAACCTTTCCAGATTTCGTCTTCCAAAAAAACACTCTCCACCAGATTGATTACGCTCACCAGCGGGTGGCGAGGTTCGGGCAATGACAGTAGCCTGTGAAATTCTGATATGGAGTTGATGGCGTTCATAAACAAAATTAATCAATTAAGCCCATACTGAACTCATCATACGCTGCCCCCGTGTCCGTACCCCAAGGCACGATGCTTTCCAGTTGTGAAAGATCCGCCCCCGTCAACTCAATGGTAGTCGCCGCAAGGTTTTGCTCCAGGTACTTTCTGCGTTTCGTTCCCGGGATCGGTAAAATCCCCTTGCTCATAATCCAGGCCAAAGCCAGCTGCGAAGAAGTGACGTTCTTTGCGTCAGCGATAGCTTCAATTGCCTTAACCAATTCAATATTCTTATTAAATATTTCGCCCTGGAAACGCGGGATCGCTCTGCGGAAATCGTTCTCCGGCAGGTCATCGATGCTTTTGATCTGTCCCGATAAAAACCCACGGCCCAATGGTGAGTAAGCTACAAACCCGATACCCAGTTCATTTAATGTGGCTAACACCCCGCGTTCTTCCACCCCTCTTTCAAATAACGAATACTCGCTTTGTACTGCGGTGATCGGGTGCACAGCATGCGCCCGCATAACCGTTTCAGACGATACTTCCGACAGACCGATATAACCCACTTTACCTTCTTTAACAAGCTCGGCCATGGCTTCAACCGTTTCCTCGATCGGCGTATTTTTGTCCAGCCGGTGCAGGTAATACAGATCGATGTAATCAGTATTGAGATTCTTTAGCGAACGCTCTAAAGATTTCTTTACATAGTCCTTTTTACCATTGATGGCCCAGGTCACTTTATTGTTGTCATCGATTTCCCAGCCAAACTTAGTTGCCAAAATATACTGATCGCGTTTACCGCTGATTGCCTTCGCAATGAGCTGCTCATTTTTCAGTGGCCCGTACAGATCGGCAGTATCCAAAAAATTACCGCCCAACTCGAGCGATCGGTGGATGGTCACGATGGCTTCCTGCTCATCCGCAGGGCCGTACATATGTGCTTCTTCAAAACCCGTCATACCCATACAACCCAGGCCGATCACCGGCACAACTAAACCCTGGCTGCCCAATGCTAATTGTTTTATTTCCATGATCCAAAAGTCGGTAAGCCAAATCGCGCGCATGTATGCAAACCCCTGAAGCTTGTAAGCAAATCAAGAAATGAATATCGCCTGTTCTCAAATGCAAACAGTTTTTGAAAATGCATTCCAAATCAATATAAGTTCAAGGTGTAGTTGCAAAGCAAAATCTTTATTTTTGAGACACCCTACCCAGCACTGATAGATTAGCTATTTACTAAAGGAATAACTTTAGTACCAATCAATTCAATTGATTGTAGCAATTGCTTATGGCTTAATCCTGCATTGTCCATCTGAAAAGTAAACCGGTCAACACCTCCCAACGCTTCGCTGTGCCTTAATAGTTTTTCTGCTATCTGCTCAGGCGCGCCAACTACCAGCACACCTCTGGGCGCTATTAGGTTATTGAATTGTGTTTTTGTCACTGGCGGCCAGCCACGTTCTCTTCCCAACTTGGTCCACAGTTCAGCGTAGCCTGGGTAATAATCTGCGACGGCCTGCTCATTGCTGGTTGCAACGTAACCTGGTGAATGCAAACCAACCTTTAACTGTTCCGGACTGAAACCTGATTTGCGTCCTGCTTCGCGGTAAAGGTCAACCAAAGGACGGAACCGTTCTGTTTCACCACCAATGATCGCAACCATCAAGGGCAGGCCCAACGACCCCGCCCGGACAAATGATTCAGGCGTGCCACCAACACCCAACCAAACAGGTAATTTATCCTGCAGGGATCTGGGATAGACTGGCTGATTTTGTAATGCCGGCCTGAACCTGCCTGACCAAGTAACAAACTCCTGATCGCGGATACGTAGGAGCAGATCTAGCTTCTCTTTAAACAGAGCATCGTAATTATTGAGATCATATCCAAATAGCGGATAGGCATCCACGGCCGAGCCACGGCCAACCACCAGTTCTGCTCTGCCTTTTGAAATCAGATCCAAAGTGGCAAAGTTCTGGTACACGCGCACCGGATCTGAGGTACTTAACACAGTAACGGCGCTAGTAAGACGTATACGTTTGGTTCTAGCAGCCGCTGCAGACAGGATTACTGCTGGTGCAGAATCCAGGAACTCCTTTTTATGATGCTCGCCGATACCAAAAACATCAAGACCAGCTTGATCCGCTAATGCTATCCTGTCCAGTAACTGTTCCATTGCATCGACGCTGCTTAGGGCATTACTACCGTACATTGCCGATGCAAAACTATCAATTCCTATTTCCATATATTTATTATTGGCTTGTGATCATTTGAATAAAGAGTGTTGATTTTTTTTGTGGAGGATTCGCAAGTATTTGCTCAGGACAGAGCTCCTGGGGGCGGGCCACCAGCTGGCCGTGAATTGATCTCAGGTAAAGGAATAAATTCCGCATTGTCATTAGGCGGCAGAAGGATCCGCCCTTGTTTCCAGTCTTCCTTTGCCTCTTCGATTCGCTCCTTGCGGCTGGATACAAAGTTCCACCAGATGTAGCGATGTCCTAGGTGCTCACCGCCTAGCATCATCAGTGTGCAGTTTTCCTTTGCGATAATTAAGGGATCAACTCCTTTCGTAAATACCAGCAGTTTTCCAGCAGTGTAGGCAATGCCGTTTACTTCCACACCACCCTTAACAATATACACTCCTCTCTCGCTAAAGCCCTTAGGCAAGCCAAATCTGGCGCCTTTGTCGAGTACGACATGCAGATAGAACAAAGGGGAATTAACCCTAACTTCGCTCTTTAACCCATATGCAGTGCCGGCAATTAAGCGCATCCATACACCAGTATCAGTAAACACGGGTAGTTCTTGTGATTTATAATTTCTGAATGAAGGATCAGCTTCCTCATCGTTCTCCGGAAGTGCCACCCAGGTTTGAATCATTTCCAGTTCACCGCCATTCAACACGGCCGGGCTTTCAAACCGTTCACTATGAGCTATTCCCTTTCCAGCAGTCATCCAATTCACTTCACCGGGCTTAATCAACTGCTCCACGCCGAGGCTGTCCCGGTGTGTTACATTGCCATTAAATAAGTAGCTTACTGTCGACAGGCCAATATGCGGATGAGGAAGTACATCTATATTGGTTGTAGCGCCTACGGGCATACTGATCGGACCACCATGGTCCATAAAGATAAACGGCCCCACCATTCTACGAAGTTGATAAGGAAGGATACGTTGCACTGCAAACCCTGGCATTATTTCAGCCTTTCGGGATTCTATCACTATTTCTAGCATATCAGTATGAGTTGGTATTCAAAGTTACATTCCCATTCAGGAAGGATTGATAACATATGATAACAAAATTCTTAAGCTGATTTTCACAAATCCGCAGCGGCACTATGAAATGCCCCCGTCTTTGAGAAGATTGCGGTCAACTACTCAGATATGCAGCTTTAAGGCAAATAGGAACGTTCGTTATTTGGTGCTGCCTCAGAATTCCGCCGTATTATTATAACTTAACTATTCAAGTTACTTATAGGCCTTATTGTAGTTCACATCATTTTTTAATCAAGGATTTTACATAGTCGAGTACAACATCATTTGTAGCTGCATAATCTGAGCTCTTAATTTCAATATCTGGAATTACGCCACAGCCATCATCTTTGGTTCCAATTAAGTAAATTTTTGCGCAAGAGACCGTGCAGACCAGTTTGGTATTTGGTAATACAATTTCAACAGTGTTTGCCGTAAAAGTTGTTGGTTCTCCTGTTTCTTCACCTACGATTGTCCCAAGCTTATAATATTTAAAAGTGGCAGCTAATATCGCAGCAGCCGAATACGTTTTCTGGCTGGTCAATAAGTATACTTTTCCCTTAAAAAGCAATTTATTTGATTTCGGTACCTCGGGCTTAAAATGCTTTGTAAGCATAGTGCCGTTCTTTGCAGTTAGAATTTGTCTACGTTCAGGGTTAGTACGTACATAAATTGGATAATATAAATAGTTGTACCTGGATATTCCGCTGCATAGTACGCCACGATTCCGCTACAAAGTACGCCACCGATTCCGGAGCAAAGTACGCCAGCATTCCGCTGGAAAGGTTACCAATTATTCCGCTGCAAAGTGCGCCACTTTGCTAAGGGGACCAATGCTTTTATTGGTCTGACATTCCGGCACAATGGTTACCACTTATTCCGCGCCAAAGTACACCAGTAAGAAGTGTTTAACCGCCATTTGCTCTAAGTTTGGTTTGTAACCAAACCCAATGTAGAATGGCCAATAAGCTCCTTAACATGCATAAGATCAGACAGATACTTTTATTCCTTGAACGCGGTGTTTCCCAGCGTGCCAAAGAAAAGGAAGTTAGGATTACCAGGAAAACAATTGCCCTCTACCTTGCAAAGTTCCTGCAAACAGGGATTAGTTTCAGTGAGCTGCTTAAGCAGTCTGATCAGCAGCTCGAGCAGTTGTTAGGCTTGATCAAGACAACTGTACCGGAGGATACTGACCCCAGTAAGGCTCATTTTGGCAGCCTTGTTGACTACTTCAATAAAGAACTTAGCCGCACTGGGGTCACCCGTCTTTTGCTTTGGGAGGAGTATATCAAGGAATATCCATCCGGCTTTCAGTATTCCCGCTTTTGTGAGCTGCTGCAGGACCAGATGAGGCTGAATAATGCAGTAATGCACTTTGTTCATTTTCCTGGTAAACTATTGGAAGTAGACTTTGCTGGTGATGTACTTCACTATGTTGATCCGACAACGGGTGAGCTGATTGCCTGTCCGGTCTATGTTGCGGTGCTACCTTTTAGTGGCTATGGATATGTGGAAGCTTTACCTGATACCAGGCTCCCGCAAGTGGTAAAGGCTCTGAACCACACCCTTGACTACTTTGGTGGTGTTCCCCTTAGCGTTAAGTCGGATAATATGCGTCAATGGGTGTCTAAAAGCTGCAAGTATGAGCCAACTTTTACCGATATGCTTGAAAGCTGGGCGAACCATAATAATATTGCTTTGTTGGCCGCAAGGCCATATAAACCCAAGGACAAGCCATCGGTTGAGAATAATGTAAAGATCACCTACAGGCGCATCTATGCAGCGCTACGCAACCAGACATTCCATAGCTTATCGGAGCTTAACGCTGCTATCAGATATAAACTGGATCAGCACCACCAAATCAACTTTCAAAAGAAGATATTAAGCAGACAGGAGTTGTTTGATGGTCAGGAGAAAGCGCTGCTACAACCCCCGCCTGATGCCGCTTACAACGTTAATCATTACACCAGGGCAAAAGTACAGAAGCACTATCATGTACTGGTAGGCGAAGACTGGCACTTTTACTCGGTTCCCTACCGATACACCGGTAGGGATGTACGCATTACTTACTGCTGCGATCATGTTGAAATCTATCATGAGGGACAATGGATTGCTGTCCATGCCAGGAACTACACCAGCCACGCTTATACCAGTATCAAAGAACATATGCCTGAAAGGCATCAAGCAATAGCCAGACAGCGTGGTTGAAGCCCTGAGTATTACATGAAAAACGGAGAAGACAATAGGCAATATACTATAGAGTTCTTCAAGAAGGTAATGGATAGCAAACTGGTGATTGACCAATCATGTACCGCCTGTCTGGGACTGCTCAGGCTGATGGACGCCTATGGCTCGGTGCGTATGGAAGCAGCCTGTAAACGAGGACTACGTGGAAACAAGTTCAGCTATGGGCTTATAAAAAAGATCCTGGATAACAACATGGACCTGCTGGAAGAGGATACAGCTACTGAATACCGCATACCTGCGCACAATAATCTAAGAGGCCCCGAGGCTTACAACTAACAATACAAATACGAAAAGGTGAATACACAAAACACAGTAGAACAGCTTAAAACACTTAAGCTAACAGGCATGGCTAAACGCTATGAAGCCGCACTTTCGCTCCTGATACACGAACTCCAGGATGTCCATGCATTGATTGGGATGATCACGCAGGCTGAGGTGGAGTAGGGGGATCATGCCCGTACACAAAAGTATCTCAAAGCAAGTAAGCTGCGCTACCATGCAGTACCAGAAGATATACTTTGCAACCCGGAAAGAGGTATTACAAGGGAGCAAGTACTTCGGCTTTCTGATGGGATGTTC
>JAQBOT010000180.1 GCA_028287885.1 Pedobacter sp. | reverse complement strand
AGCAAACCCGGAATTTTTATACCATAACTTACTTCTTTCTTCTTTTCGTCGGGACTCCCGCCAATCAAAAAGGACGCGGATTGCTCCGTCTAAAAATGCGCTTCCATGGCAGCGAGTTTAGCTGGCTGTCGCTTTGCTACACTCTTGGCAGAATGATCGCCGCTAAGGGGCTGTAACAGCGCCGCAACACAAGCAAACACAGCTGCAATGCGGAAAGCTTTCCGGTGAAACTCCACATTCCTTCCTCTTAAAGCCATAAAGGCATGAACTCCAGCTACCGCGAAACCAGTTGCAACAAAAGCGGCAAGCGACATATGCAAGGCTTGAGAAAACCAGGCTTCATTAAACATCGCCTTAATCGGGTCAATGTTTACATATTCCCCGTTTATGTAATCAAAGCCTGCTGGACTGTTCATCCAGGCATTTGCGGCAACCACCAGAATCCCCGAGATCAATCCACTTACACCCACTACAACCCCTGTAAACCAGTGGAACCAGGGATTAAAGCGGTTCCATCCGTACAAGTAAAAGCCCAGAGCGATGGCTTCAATAAAGAAGGCCGTTCCTTCCAGAGAGAAAGGCATACCAAATATCGGCCCTGCGTGTTTCATAAACTGCGGCCACAATAAACCTAGCTCAAACGACAAGACTGTGCCTGAAACCGCACCGGTGGCAAAGAAAATAGCCACACCTTTGCTCCATGCTTTCGTAATGTTTCTGTACTTCTGATCTTTGGACTTCAACCATATGTAATGGGCAACGGCCATGAAGAATGGCATCACCATGCCGATACAGGAGAAAATAATATGGAAGCCCAGAGAAAGTGCCATCTGGCTTCTGGCTGCTATAAAGTCGTTCATTGACAGTTGTATTTTAATACTTGCACCCTAATGTAAGACTTAATCTACCGAGGGTACACAACACACAAGAGTTTAGCCCATTTCTGCTATTTAAATGACAATCAATGCATTTTTACCGGAAATCGAAATATAGGATTCCCCGCATTGTATCACGGCCTCCGTTGGCAGATGTTATGTTGGTTAGCCCTTGAGGACCCAAGTCTTCTGGTTTCTGACTTTTTGTACCGATGGCCGGGATGCCATGCAGAAAGGAGATGCCACCTGAGCTCGGATAAACCGTTGTTGAATTCGTCTTAGCAACCTGTTTTGCTTCTCCAGGATTTAGCATGTGCAGGAAAAGGTTATCTGTTGCGGTCAACAGCTTAAAGTCACCTTCTGTGCTGTGTATCTCTGCAGCAAAAAAACCATTGTAGTACCCTTTAAATTCAGGATAATTCCAGGTTTCACCGGTTATTGTATTGTTGTACTTTTTTGCCCAGGAATTTAGCGTTACTCCCTTAAGTCTATTTTTATACACGCGATAAGGACCGTCAGCAATCAGCTGCATTCCTTTTACTTGCTCTTCGGGATATTTGAATGTTATGCCGATCATCTGAGAATTATTCTCCGGCCGGTACTCATATTGAAGTTCAAGCCAGCCTGAGGGCATCATGGTCCACCTAAGCTTATACCTCGTCTCCCCCTCAAATACAGCTTCAGCTACATGCGTGGATAGAGTATCATAGTGCCTGAACGACTTTAGCTTTTCTTCTCCGCTTAGTAGTACTGGGCCACTATTAAAGGAAACTTCCTTATTTTTTCTTGTTACGCGCTGTAATAATCCGGTTTCTTTATTCAGAACGACATCAACACCAGCTGCACTTAACGTTAGTAACTTGCTTTCCTCGCGAAAGGCCACTTTGCCCTCTCCCTTGCTTACAAACCTTTCAGAGAACAGCTTAGCTGATGTAATTGGCCAGCTCCAGGTGTAAATTTCACGACCATATGTATCCTCGGCTGTGATATACAGGACATCATATTGCCTCCAGGATGCGGGTAAGGAAATAGTCAATGTGCCTGAGGTATTGGGCTTAACATCTGGTGCTACGATCTTTCTATTTACTGCAAGCGTATCTCCGACACCAAAACCACTGATCTTTTTGAGCTTATACCTGAATTTGCAGACGTTAAGATTGGTCATATCAAAGCGGTTCTCTAGAGAAAGCTTACCATCGAAGGCATTTGTTATAAACTGCTTTGGAAAGAATATTGGCGCCCATATTTCTTTAACTGTGCCGAAGCTACCTTCCTTTTCGCGGTAAGGCCCTAGAATTCCATCTGCCGCTAAATTTCCTTTCGTATCCAGCACGCCCTCCTTGTCTGTACGTACTACCGCCTGGTCGCAAAAATCCCAGAGAAATCCACCAGCCGACAAAGGATTGCTTCGCATGAGATTCCAAAAATCGTCTAAACCTGCACCATGCCCGCCATCATAGAGTCCATGTAAGAATTCGGTAGGGAAAAACACATCATTGCCTTGAAAGAACGTACCAATGCCATAATTCCATGGTATGTAGTGTTTGGTATTCATGCCGTTGATGTTCATCCAGGGTTGAATAACCGGTCGTTTTTGAATGTCATACCGCGGGTAATCCCTAAGCAGATCAAAGTTAAAGCCACCCTCGTTTCCATTTGCCCAGAGTACTACACAAGGATGATTGACGTCCCGAACGATAAGTTCTTTCACTAGCTTCCGGCCAACTTCCGTATCATAGGGCGGGTACTGCCAGCCTGTTAATTCATCGATCACAAATAAACCCAAAGAA
>JAQBOT010000173.1 GCA_028287885.1 Pedobacter sp. | reverse complement strand
TTCTTTGTTAACAAAATACCCTTGCAGAACGTTCTGCAAGGGTTTTTTGTTATAGCTGGCTGCGAACTGCAGTTTTGATTATCTGTATCTTACGTGTTGTTGCTTATCAAGCATCACCAATTGATCTTTCATTTGTTTAATCTGATCGGCTAGCAACTTACTTTTATCTGCCTTCTTAGCCTCTGTCAAGTACATTTGAGCTTCCCTTTTATTTCTCTTTCCCATTGCTATACCAGCTAAGCTTAACTTAGCTAAGGCAATGTTATGGTCCATTTGCATTCCACATGCAAGTGCTTTCTTGAAATACTTTTCTGATTGCATTGGAGCCTTACGGGACTCTACCAGACCCACAAGGAGGTTGTAGTATCCATGCTGCAATTTTATCAACTGTGTTTCGTAGTTTGTAATGCGTCTTAAGAAGCTTTCTGCCTTCGGCATATTGTCTTTCCTTAAAAACCATTGTGCCAATAGCATGTTTTCATTGTAGAAATAAGTAACAAGAACCAGGATGCTAATAAAGACTGCCAAAATTCCCCAACCCCAAAATCCAAAGATCATGAGCGCGATTGCAGCACCTAAAATTGAAAACCCTATTATAAGACGAATGAAGTTTGGCATATGTTATGTAATGTATATTGCAAATATCGTGTTTATATACCAAAAATCAGATTTAATCTTTAATTTCAACAAAATATAACTCCCCCAAAACAAAACTAATGAAGAAGATACTTACCGCTATTTTTATGCTAATTGCGATCCATTCAAGCGCGCAAAATCTAAATAAAAAGACTCAGGACCCTACAAAAAACAAGTTAGTTATGATGAATCAATGTACAAGAGACAGCCTCACCAACTTCCCTGAATTTAAGACGATGTATGACAGTCAGTACCCAAGTTATAACCCAGATTCGACGACAATAAGTAAGTTGAAACCTGTTGCTGAGGGTCTAAAGCTGACCATTGTTTTAGGTACCTGGTGTGGAGACAGCAAATTGCAAGTACCTCACTTTCTTAAAGTACTTGATCAAACCGGAGTACAGGAAAAAGACATTACATTCATTTGTGTAGACGGGCATAAAAAGTCGGAAAATGGATTAATCGATAATCTAAACATTGAGCGTGTTCCTACATTTATCGTCACTAAGAAAGGTAAAGAGCTTGGTAGAATAATAGAGTCGCCAAAAGATACGTTGGAAAACGATTTTCTTACGATTGTATCTGGGAAATAGCTATGTCTGAATCTTCTTCTACTAGAACGCAGGCTCCCCTGGAACCAGGCTGGCAGTCCGTATTGTCCGAAGAATTTGAGAAAGATTACATGAAATCCCTTCGTGCATTTCTAGTTCAGGAAAAACAGAATGGCAAGACCGTATTCCCAAAAAGCACAGACGTCTTTAATGCTTTTAATCATACGCCCTTTGATAACGTAAAAGTTGTGATTATTGGGCAAGATCCTTATCATGGTCAAGGTCAGGCGCATGGCTTGGCCTTCTCCGTTCAGAAAGGAATAACCGTACCCCCATCTTTAAAGAATATTTACAAAGAGCTGGAAACTGATATAGAAGGTTTCAATAAACCTGATCACGGAAGTTTGATGCAGTGGGCAGATGATGGAGTTTTACTTCTAAATGCCACTTTAACTGTAAGAGCCCATGAAGCGGGCTCCCACCAGGGAAAAGGATGGGAAATCTTCACCGATCGCGCAATTCAGCTGCTTTCAGAAGAAAGAGACAACTTGGTTTTTCTACTCTGGGGCAAGTTTGCACAAAATAAGTCAGTGCTTATTGATGAGAATAAACACACGATCCTCAAGGCCGCTCACCCCTCGCCCTTCTCGGCATACAACGGTTTTTTTGGCTGTAAACACTTTTCTAAAAGTAACGAAGTTCTAATCGAAAAGGGATTACAGCCTGTTGATTGGCAGATTACCTAGCTACGAAGTGAGGCTCTATAATCAGCGAACAATAGGCTTAAGTGCGCGAATTGTTAGAAAGCTTTAGCCCTTAATATTCCAAAGGAACTATTGGCTCCTTCTTAGTTGTTGACATGATCATCATCGTTTGGAATGTCTTTACAACGGAAATCTTACTGATCTTCTCCATTATAAGGCGTTCGTAGGCTTTAATGTCATTTACATAAACCTTCAAAAGGAAATCTGCCTGCCCGGTAACATGATGACATTCTGTGATTTCCTTGATTTGATTTACTTCATCTAAAAACGTCTGGATGGTGTTGTTCTTATGAAAATCCAACTGCACTTGTATAAAGGTCTTAATCCCTAGGCCCAGCTTTTCTTCATCAACAAGCGCATGATAACTCTTAATGTATCCAGACATTTCAAGTTTCCTTACCCTTTCTAATGTGGGCGCAGGTGAAAGGCCTATTTCCTGCGACAATAGCAGGTTGGTTATCCTTCCATTCTCCTGTAAGAGTTTAAGTATTTTGAAATCTATTTTATCTAGTTCTGCAGCCATATTAGAAATTCTTAAACCCAAAGATACCTTTGCCAACCTTAGGCACCAAATTAAATTTTAAAAACATCGCATAAATATGGATTATATTTTAATAAATTATTTTTAGATTTACCTAACAATAAAATTAGACATGTCCACAACCTCCTATTCAGAAGAGAATTATTTAAAGGTCATATACCACTTGTCGCAAAAGAGCAGTGGGGCAGTACAGACGAATACGATTGCAGAGAACATTGGCACCAAGCCAGCTTCGGTGACAGACATGTTAAAGAAACTTGCCGACAAGAGGCTGATTGATTATGTTAAATACCAGGGGGTTAGCTTAACCGAAAAAGGTCAGTTAACCGCTATCGGAATTGTACGCAAACATAGGCTTTGGGAGGTGTTCCTGGTAGATAAGCTGAAGTTAAAATGGGATGAAGTACATGAAATTGCCGAGGAACTTGAACACATCAACTCGGATCTTCTTGTGGAGCGGCTCGATGAATACCTCGGCAGGCCCAAAACAGATCCGCATGGAGATTCAATCCCCGATAAGGATGGGAAGTTTCATGCGGTTAACTTAACGAAGCTGAATGAGCTTAGTGCAGGTAACACGGGTATGATTGTTGGTGTAAGCGAGCATTCTTCAGCATATCTAAAACACCTGGAAAAGTTGGGTCTAACACTAGGAAAGGAAATCCAAGTCGTCGAAGTTGTCGAATTTGATGGCTCAGTCGAACTTATACTAGAGGACAAAAAGGTAAATATTAGTAGGGATGTTGCTAAACATATTTTGGTAAATGAAGAATTCTGAGTCATTAAGTGAGGTCCATGGTAGTGTAGACACCAGTAAGCGGACCGGTTGGAAGAGAATATTAAGCTTTATTGGTCCAGCTTACCTGGTAAGCGTTGGCTATATGGATCCGGGAAACTGGGCGACAGATTTGGCAGGAGGAAGCAGGTTTGGCTATCAATTGATCTGGGTATTGTTGATGTCCAACCTAATTGCCCTTCTTCTGCAATCCTTAAGTGCTCGTTTGGGTATTGTAAGGGGCCTAGACCTAGCACAAGCATCAAAAAACCACTACCCTAAATGGGTAAACATACCTTTATTTGCGTTGGCACAAACCGCAATTGTCGCATGCGACCTTGCTGAGATTATTGGTATGGCTATCGGTTTGCAGCTGTTGTTTCACCTGCCGCTGTTGTACGGGGTGAGTGTCACCATATTCGATACCGTAATCCTGTTGTTCCTGATGAATAAAGGCATGCAGAAAATGGAGGCATTCATTGTTTCGATGGTGTTTATTGTTGGGTTTTCCTTCTTATTGGAGATGTTTATCGTTGAACCTAGCGCATTAGAGATTGCTAAAGGTTTTAAGCCATCGCTCTTATCAGGCCAGGCCTTATACATCGCTATCGGCATTATCGGTGCTACTGTAATGCCGCACAATCTATATTTGCACTCTTCTCTTGTGCAAACCCGTAAATTTAAACGCGACAACGAAGGCATTAAGGAAGCAATTAAATTCAATTTTATTGATACAACAATAGCGCTAAATCTTGCCTTTTTTGTTAATGCTGCCATCCTAATCCTGGCAGCTGCTGCTTTCTACACAAAAGGCTTGCATGAAGTGGCAGAAATTCAGGATGCACATAAACTGCTCAACCACATATTTGGTGGTGTAGCCCCTACCTTATTCGCCATAGCATTGATTGCAGCAGGACAAAGTTCAACGGTTACCGGCACATTAGCAGGCCAGATCATCATGGAGGGGCACTTAAACTTAAGAATCCAGCCTTGGCTGCGCCGGCTAATTACGCGCATTTTGGCTATCATTCCGGCATTTTTTACGATACTTTACTTTGGAGATGATGCCTTGAGTAATCTGCTTATTCTTAGTCAAGTGGTATTAAGCCTTCAGTTGGGATTTGCCGTAATACCTTTGATCCATCTCACATCTGATAAAGTGGAAATGAAAGAGTTTGCAATTAAAAACTGGGTGAAGATATTAGCGTGGACAAGTGCAATCATCATTGTTGCGCTAAACGTCAAACTGGTCATAGAAGAAATTGCCACTTGGTCAGCGCATGCAAATGGTTGGTATATGTACCTGCTTGTTATCCCGGCCGCCGTTTTAATTGGTTTACTGCTTGTTTATATATTCCTGTACCCTATTTTCAGCAGAAAGATCACAGACAGGTCTAATGTTCCCCATGGCCAAGCTCTTCAGATAGATGCGGTAGAAAAGATTGTTTACGATCGGATAGGGATAACTATCGATTTCTCTAAGAACGACCGTACAACCATCCGCCACGCCTTAATTCAGGGTGGTAAAGATGCGACCTACTACCTGATTCATATTGTAGAAACCGC
>JAQBOT010000170.1 GCA_028287885.1 Pedobacter sp. | reverse complement strand
TTAAGCAAACAAAGCCTTATCACCGCTGTTTATTGTTCATATTTAATCAAAGCAACTAACAGATGAGTGTAATTATAGATCTTGATCGCCTTAAGGACCGGTTGTCTCCAGAACAACTTGAGCAACTCCATGATGCTGCCGCTGTGCATCAGGCCCAAGCGAACATTGAGTTCCGTGTTGCCAAGGTGGAGGACAATGTTATTCATATCGAAACAACACAAACCGAAACGCGTTCTGGCAAATATGCCAAAGAAGCTGCACTGGTAAAAAAGACACATGAAGTATTCGACAAGTGGCTTCCTAATGTAGAGTTGCAAATTCACGTTTTCCCGCATCTTCCTTCGCCAGCAACAGTGGTTACCACCGCCTGGCTGGAAAAGATGATGAATGAGAAAGGCGTGCGAATCAAGCAAATAGCCTTTGAAACCGGTGTAGATAGAGAAAGCATAGCCGACTGGGTTGCAGGAAAAAGGTCCATGAGCCAGATCGTTAAGGCTATGTTCTATTTTTACTTGAGTAGATAACCGGATTAATTCTTTCCTAGTTCGATGGCTCGGATTTTCATGCACGTCGAGGTCCCGGGTGCGGTCTGTATTCGATATAGCCACCACAATCATTTCAGGCATTTTGCCTACGGAGCTCAGAAAGTCGACCATACCCGTAAGCGAGTGAAAAAAAATGTCCATCCAGTACATAAATGATAGGTAATGGATGTTGTTCTGCTTGTTCCTACTTCCCAAATGCGGAACCTAAATTAAGATCTCCCGCTTTTCATCCAGAATTTTGGAAGGTATCGAATCGATTGTTTTGATTACGATATTGTTGCTCTTTTGTGCAAATGATTGGCTGCAAAGAAGAAGGAGCAGTCCGGCGAATAGTTTTCTCATTTGGATTGACGCTTGTATAATATCAACTTTTGTTTTTCGATGTATTTGCCTACTGTATAATACTTGTAAGAGCAATTTTAATGCGTAAGGTTACGTCAGCAATACCCATGGCTGGCACTTAATTTCCCCATCTAACCTGCCGGGCTGTGCAGTATTGATTATTTTAGATAATTTTGCCGCCTCAATGGCCTTTGATCACCTGCATGGAACACATACTCGATAACCCGATTTACAACGCATTAAGTACTGGAAACAAACATTTGGCGCTTGGAAGTGATACAGCGAAGTTCTTTATTCCTGAAGTTGCGCCTTTTGCAGGACTTAAGGAGAATAGTTCCGTTTACTTCAATGAACTTCGGGAAATTAGTGAAGCCGAGGCATCATTTATCCTGTTTACACCTGTACATTTAGAGATCCCGGAAACTTGGAATATAACCGGGCAGATGGATTTGCAGCAAATGGTTTTTGAACAAGAGGCTCCTACGCAACGTAGAAATTATGACTTTATCGACTTAGATCAGGAACATGTTTCCCGAATGTTGTCGCTTACCTCGCTAACTAAACCAGGGCCCTTTCTAAGCCGGACCATAGAATTTGGAAAATATAAAGGAATATTCGAAGGCAATGATTTGATTGCGATGGCCGGGCAACGTTTCCAGCCCCTTCCTTATGTGGAGATCAGTGCTGTTTGCACACACCCGGATCATCTAAGAAAAGGTTATGCTTCTGCATTGCTTTCCGCGCAGATCAGGTTGATCCAGGAGGTTGGGTGTATTCCTTTCCTTCATGTACGCGCTGACAACTACAGTGCAATCGGCGCATATGAGCGTCTGGGCTTTACCACCAGAAGCCAGATGTTTGTTTATGCGATAGGTGCAGAAAGCAAAATTGTCTAATTATCATTATTGCACCCCTTCCGTAGTCATTTGAATGCGTTTGATAGTTCCATCAGGGTTGTATTGTAAACGATCAATACAAACGGAGCGGCTGAAACTTCCTCCATCGGTTTGTATGCCTCCGTTGTGATAAATAAAGTACCACTCACCCTTGAATTGTACGATAGCCTGGTGGTTTGTGTTGCTGTTACCGGCGATTTCATTGAGGATGCCTTTGTATTGATAAGGCCCTTCGATATTTTCACTCGTGGCATAAGCAATCTTTTCAGGAAATCCGGTGGCGTAGGAGAGGTAAAACTTCCCCTTGTAATCGTGTATCCATGGCGCTTCCGTAAAATCGAAATCCTGGAAGTCGACTTTCTTTATCGGACCATCCAATTCGATCATATTGGGTTTTAATTTAGCATAGTAACACTGGCCATTACCCCAGAACAACCAGGCTTGCCCGGCTTTGTCGATGAAAACACTCGGATCAATACATGCCCAGGAATGTGTTGATGCAAAGCAGTCTTTGGCGGTGAGCAGTGGTTTCCCAAGTGCGTCCTTATACGGGCCTTCAGGGCGGTCAGCTACAGCCACGCCTATCCCAGACCAGTTGGTACTGATGTACCAGTAATATTTCCCATTCCTTTCAATTACCTGACCTGCCCAGGCGTCTCCACTCTTTGCCCAGGAGAAGTCGCTGATCTTCATAGGTGCCGGGTATTCCGTCCAATGCTTCAAATCCGTTGTCGAGTAGGCCAGCCAATCTTTCATCTTGTATCCTATCTGCCCGCCGGCCACATCATGACCTGTAAAGAGCCAGAGCGTATCCCCTTTGACCAGAGCCGCTGGATCAGCGGTATATTCATGTTTAATGACCGGGTTGCCGGTTGAAGTGAATTGATAACGATCCTGAGGCTCCACGGGTTGTAAGAGCTGTTCGGGTACACCGGGCCATTTGGACTGCAGTCTGCGCGCTTCCTTCCGGGTAATGCTGATGACGCTTCCGTGGCGTGGATTGAAGTTCTTTGTGAATTTTTCAGGTTCAGCAGTAAATTTAAAAAGGTCCTTACTCCGCTGGAATTCATATCGCTGGTTGGAATAAAGATCATACATCAGGATGTAATCGCCGGATTCGTTTAGTTTGAATACGCTGGAGCCCTCCACAGCAGTGCCCTTATCTGAATAGGCATCTACATACCGGTAGTCTTCTTTCCATGGCCCCTTTAAAGATTTGCTTGTTGCCTGCTGGATTCCGTTCTTAATTTCTTTGCCATCTGCACCTTTCGTATTGCCTTTATAAAAGAAATGGTAGATGCCATCTTTATATACGATATCACCATCAATTGCGCCATACTTTGCGTGGAACATGAGTTTGGGCGTGTTTTCAAAGCCTGTAAAATCCTTGTTTGCATAGGCCGAATAGAAATCAAGTTTTTCATCGTCCTTAAAGCGAACCGTAAAATACACCAGATATTTTTTTGCGCTGGGATCATAAATGGTTTGAGGTGCCCAAACCCATTTCACGTTAGCAAATTTCTTGGGGTATAATTTTACCAGGTCTATTGTGCTGTGCTCCCAGTTGATCAGATCTTTCGATTTCAACATAACAATCCCAGGATTCGTTTCCCAGCCATTCTTAACGGTAAACATATCGGTTGCAGTCATGTAAAAAGAACCATCATTTGTACCGCGGAGTAAATGTGGATCACGAATACCGCCTGTTTTTGATATCTTTTCCGACGGTAAAATTGGTTTGTTGTTATTCAGGGCAACCCAGCTTAGGGCATCAGTGCTTATCCCAAAACGTAATTGCTCCTGTGTATTGGTTTCTCCCGAGCCTTCAAAATAGGCAAACAGATAGCCAGCAAAATCACCTTGGGTTTTTGTTTGCGCATTCCCATGCAGCACAGTTAAACATAAAAGGAGTAAAATGGAGGTACGAATTGTCTTAAGCATTTCTGATTCTGGTTGGGTTCTATTTAACTCGCCTACAGCTTTCTTTTAGGCACACCTGTATTTGTCAGTTTAACTGGTAGGATCTTTCCCTCCTGATCGAAATACATCCGTTCCACGCAGGTCTCCCTATGGTGTCCGTTTGTGGTGGTCAATGGGCGTCGGTGATAAAAAATATACCAATCGTCCGTATTAGGAATGTTGATCACGGAATGGTGTCCTGCTCCTGTGGCAATTGCAGGATCCTGCTGCAGTATTTTGCCAACGCGTTTAAATGGACCTAATGGAGAGTCGCTCATTGCATACGCTACACTATAGTCCGGCCCCGTCCAGCCACCTTCAGACCACATCAGGTAGTATTTTCCGGCACGCTTAATCATGAACACACCTTCTACAAAGTTTTCTGGGGTAATGGACTTGAATGTTGTTCCATCGGCAAATGGCGTAAATCCGGTGAAATCATCGTTTAGTTTTCCAATGTTACAGTGTCCCCAACCGCCATAAATCAGATAGTGTTGACCATCGGTATCTTTAAAGACGAACTGATCTATCGGCTGTGCACCATTATAAAACTGATTGACAAGAGGTTTCCCGATATGATCTTTAAAAGGGCCGCCTGGCTTGTTTGACACGGCCACACCAATGCCGCCCAGTTGCTTATCGTTTTGAATATCGTTGGCCCCAAAGAAAAGGAAGTATTTTCCATCTTTCTTAACGATGGAAGGTGCCCAAATGGAATATGCCGCCCATTTCACATCTTTAATGTCCAGCACGTGACGATGTTTTTCCCAGGTCACCAGATCTTTCGATGAAAATGCATCTAAATAGGTTTGCTTTAGGTATTGCGGATTAATGGTATTCTTTTGAGTTTGTCGCTGTGCTTCCGAAATTACTGTGGAAGGATCAGGCCGAAGATAAGTATCGGAGAATGTCGGGAACACCCAATAGGTCTTGTCGAATATTCGAGCTTCCGGATCTGCATACCAACCAGGAAAAATGGGGTTGCCAGAGGTAGCGCTGATTTCCTTTTTTTGAGCATAAGAAGGCTCTACCTGAAGGACAAAAGATAAAGCTATACCAATAATGAATGTTGATTTCATTCGCTGAAAATAAAGATTACTGTGCTAAATCCGTAATTAATTATTTGGCTTTGAGGAATTACGGCGATAATTATCTTCGTACATGAAATTTCTTGCGCTCTCAGATACCCACGGTAAGCATTGGAAGCTCATACCTGACAACACCGACATTCTTTTGACCCATGGTCCACCTTTCGGTGTGCTTGACTTTATAGCCGGTAGCAACGTCGGCTGCGAACAACTTCTAAAAAGAGTGAAAAAAATTAAGCCAAGAGTTCATCTTTTAGGGCACATTCATGAGGCGAATGGCAGTTTGGATGCTGAGGATACAAGGTTTATCAATGCAAGCATATTGGATGATCACTACCAGATAAAATATCGGCCCTTTTCTTTTGAATTGTAGTTTTTAACTCGTGATTTTCCCGGGATCAATAGCTACCACAGCCATGCTGTAATAAAAACACCTCTAAGTTCGAACGACCAAAAGATTATGAGTCTTCTACACTAACCTACGCGGCTATTGGCTATAAACCTGAAACCCGTGTCGGCTTGATACGTCTCCAATCATTGTTATGCCTTGTGAAAGATTTCAAAATTCATTAAATTCAAGGTATGGAGCTGCATGGAATAAAGATTGGGAAATGAGCTCAACGCGGTAATAATCTCTGATCATGGCAACAAGTTATTTATCTAGTGTAACTAAGCAATTTGAATATTACAAGATGCTTGGTGAGAAGGCAATGGACCAACTGCCTGATGAAGCACTCTTCTGGCGTTTTAATGAAGAGAGCAATAGCATAGCAGTAATCGTCAGTCATATAGTCGGGAATATGCTTTCCCGTTTCACCGATTTTCTGACAACGGATGGCGAGAAACCGTGGCGTGACCGCGATGCAGAGTTTGAAGGTTATCTCAGCAATCGTCAGGAACTGCTGGCTTACTGGAACAAAGGCTGGGATTGCCTACTAAATACGTTAAGAAATCTTAAGGAAGAAGAATTAGAACTGATTGTTTATATCCGAAATGATGGTCACACCGTTACTGAAGCCCTAAACCGACAGCTTGCGCATTATTCCTATCATATCGGACAGATTGTATATATAGCAAAGGTGGCAACTGGCGGAAATTGGAAGAGCCTGTCGATTCCAAGAAACATGTCTGTGGATTTTAACAGCAAGAAATTTAGTCAGGAAAAAATGAAGCGGCATTACACGGATGACCTTTAAATCCGAATATTCTGGCCTTTTACTAAACTTCTTAATAAACCACAACTTCACACATACACAGTTAAACTAAGAAAGTGCTGAATAATAATTGAGAACTTGTGTGCGGTAATACATTGCTCTTTACAAAATTCAACATTAGTAATCAAATGTTTGACTTTTGTGTTTTGTTGTAAATGGATTCTGATTTAAGATTATCTTAGTAAGCATAACGTGTCCTTAGAAAATCATTAAACGCCACTTTAAATAAACGCCTCAACTAAATCAAGAAATTTTTGAATGCTGCGATAAAGGGAACTCGCGGAAGAGTAAATCTGGTAAATGAAAAATATAGTTTTATTAAGTTACGGCGAACAGGTAGAACATCAAAGAGCAGTTTATTCGATTTTAAGTATTCTTGCCTGGAAAGGAGAAACCGTAGAAAACGTCCGGATCATCTGCTATACAGACAATGCTGAGTATTTCCAACGTTATTTACAAGGCTCAGCTGTTCATTATGCCCCATTAACCGCTGAGTTCATGCAACGAATGCTTGCTGGAACCGGATATGCCAAGCGTAGAAAAATCTGTATTTTACAAGATGTATATTCCAGTTATCCGCACGACGACATCGTTTTTCTAGATTCAGATACTTTCTTTTTTAATGATGTGACAACCTTTCTTGATCAGCTACAACCTGGCAATAGCATCATGTATGCCCGGGAGTTTCGCGTGGAGAATGCAACAAGAAAATACCGCGAGATCATGAGCAGACGTTTGCCGAATGCTGAGAAGTTTCCAAAAACATTTATGAAACTTATTGAAAATAATGAATTTGATATAGGTGGCAGGAAAGTAACCTTTAACATACTTCAGTATGTCTGGAATTCAGGAGTTTTAGGTATAAACAAAAGTCTTTTACCAATCTTGTCCGACGTTATATATTTTAATGACCGGATTTTTTCGGAAACTAAATGTCTAATAAGTGAACAATTATCCCTTTCACTGATCTTACAATCTTTCAGCCAGATTAAACCTGCCGTAGATTTTATAAAACACTATTATCAAAGCAAAGAAATTGTAGATTTTTTTATAAACCGGATCCTTAATGATGCTTATTTGGATTTAAACACAGTCGAGCGTTTAGAGAAAATAAAAGCTTCAAGCTTAACTTTAAGCAAATTGGTGACACTCGATATTTATGTTTTAATGTCCGGTGGTGCATTCAAGAGGAGAAGGTACAGAAGAGGGTTTAAGTTTGCGTTTCGTGCAATCCGAAATATTCCGGCTTCTTCCTGGAC
>JAQBOT010000219.1 GCA_028287885.1 Pedobacter sp. | reverse complement strand
TTATAAATATCAGCACCATTAATATCCGCAAGGCGATGTTTACATCTTTTAGAAAGAAGGCCATCAAACTTGAGGTCGTTAGTGTTATAAAGATCAGAAAACAAAGTGTGGCTAGTGAGAAGTAGTTTTCATAGGTCACCTTCCAGGCTTTCCCTATCACCTCATTTACCGTAAATGTGCTCTCCTTTAAATAATTGATCATGATTGTTTAAATACTATACGCTTAAAAAAGTCTTGTATAAAGCCCAGACCATAGGCGAAAAGTTGTATAAAGCTGGCTGTGATACTTAAAAATGCAACTTTCAAAGATCTGTTCACTGTCCAGGAATGGATGAATATCATCAAAAAATATATCAATATCCCTGTGTCACAAATATACGCTAATGGTAGGTAAATTAAATGAAGTAGCAAGGTGAAAAGCAATCCTATCGTAAATACAGCGGGAAAAAAATGCACAAGCTTCAGTTCTGACGGGAAGTGTTTGTAAATGTTAATCCTTGCTCTACCAAAGAAGTGCAGCTGTTTATAAAACTGTCCAAAACTTGTTCTGCGTTTATGATACACCTTGGCGGCGGGTATTAATCCGATTTTAAATCCATGTTCATGGATTCGAATGCTGTACTCAATATCTTCACCCAGACGGGTCAGGATAAAGCCACCTACCTTTTCCCATACTTCCCTGGAAACACCCATATTAAAGCTGCGTGGGTGAAACTGACCGATGTGCTTCTTGTTACCGCGGATCCCTCCTGTTGTAAAAGGCGAGGTCATCGCGTAGCTTATTGCTTTTTGTACCGGCGAAAAGGTATCGTGCGCCGCATCTGGACCACCATAAGCATCCAGATTATGCTCCAACAGATAGTTTTTCACGATCTCCAGATAATCCTCCGGGATTAAACAATCGGAATCGAAGATTACAAAATAATCCCCCTTCGCCCTGGCGAAGCCATAGTTTCGGGTAAATCCCTGCCCCTCGTTTTCCTTGAAGTAATATTGAATATCCAGCTGATGGGCATACTTGTTTACAATGGCCTTCGCATCGTTAACAGAGCCGTCTTCAATAACAAGCACTTCAAACTGCATGTAGGTTTGCTGCGTCAGCGTATAAAGAAGCTCATCAATCTCCTGAGGGCGGTTATATAGCGGAATAATTATAGAGAAAAACATAGTTACACCAACTCTTTTTCGATAAGATATTGATTGCGCTCTGGTGCATTTCTGGTCACCAGTTCAGCAACAAATCCCGTTAGAAACATCTGTGACCCCACCACGATTGCAACCAATGCAATATAAAACAATGGCATTTCTGTAATATCCCGTTTAATCTGGATGTGTGCAGCAATGTGATACAGCTTTTCGACGATCATCCAAAGGGCCATGATGGTACCGACAAGGAAACTTAACACACCCAGGGTTCCAAAAAAGTGCATCGGTCTTTTGCCAAACTTGCCAACAAAGAAAATTGAAAGCAGATCAAGAAAACCGTTAATAAAGCGGCTCATGCCGAATTTGGTGACACCATATTTTCTTGCACGATGTTCCACCACCTGCTCACCAATCCTGGTAAATCCTGCCCATTTGGCAATTACTGGAATGTAGCGGTGCATTTCGCCGTAAACTTCTATGGTTTTCACCACATCTTTGCGGTAGGCCTTTAATCCGCAATTAAAGTCATTCAGCTGTATGCCCGACATCTTGCGTGTTGCTGCATTGAACAACTTGGTCGGTATAGTTTTAGAGATCGGATCGTACCGTTTCTTCTTATAGCCTGAGATGATGTCGTAGTTCTCTTCTTTAATCCTGCGGAACAGGTTCGGAATTTCGTCCGGACTATCCTGCAGATCGGCATCCATGGTAATCACAACGTCGCCCTGCGCAGCTTCAAAAGCCACATTCAACGCAGCCGACTTCCCGTAGTTTCTTCTAAACTTGATTCCTTTTACTGCTGGATATGTGGTCCTTAGGTGTTCAATTACGGTCCATGAAGCGTCGGTACTTCCATCATCTACAAACAGGATCTCATAAGTAAAGCTGTTTGCTAGCATTACTTCAGCTATCCATCCTGTTAATTCTGGTAAGGACTCTTCTTCATTAAATAAGGGAACGACAACGGATATATCCATGCTTGTTTGATGCGGTCAACAATTAAAAACTTGCACAAATGTAAAGTTTTCACGCAACAACAACCAACAATCCCAGCTTTACTCCAATTGTTAGCTAAAAGGGAAGTTTTTGAAGGTAAGTGGCCACCGGAAATTATTGCGCCAGTTTATACCGAATCTTTGCAAGTGCAATTCCGTGTGGTCCATTTAGTGAGTCCACATTGCCATTCTCAAAATCAAAATGGAGAGAAACAACTGTAAATGGTTTCGTTGCTTTAACTGCAAACAACCTGGCTCCCGAAGGTGTTTTTAAGCGTTGCTCGGCAACGCCAGCAGAATAATCACGCACAAAATCCCCGAAATTACTGCTGAAATGATGATCTGGAGCCAAATAACAACCTACAAGCTCTGGTCCTGTCCTGTCTGGCGGACATGCAATATCTCCGCCTTGCCTGTTTGGCGAAAGTTCGACACCGAACTCAATGCAGGGTTTTGACAAGGCGATTAGGACGTTAAATTGCTGATATGTGAATAGCTCATCCGGGTGTTCACTTTCTACATACGGCGAATAATTCCAATGCGCGTTCCAGACCCAGGGTGGCGATTGTTTACTGGTTAACCGTTGCACTGTTCCTGGAGTGAAAATGCTATAAAAAGCAATATTAATCTTTTGGTTATTTACCTGATGGTAGGTACTACCCAGCTTCAAATGTGAGAAATCGAATAAGCATGTTTCCTTAATA
>JAQBOT010000154.1 GCA_028287885.1 Pedobacter sp. | reverse complement strand
GGTTACCGGGCTTTCATTATTAAACAAACTTCCCTGAATTGTTGCATCGTAAGCAACGAAGTTTAACTGGGGTTTTGCATAAAAGAAAAATTCACGTTTTACAAGAGCGCTTGTCTTCGGGTTGTTCCCAACAACGCTGTTCATAGAAGCAGAATTAAAAAGCTGGTTTATTTTTCCTGCCCGGAACAAAATACCCGCTCCTAAACCATTAAAGATAGTCCCGGCATTTGCGTAACCATCAAAAGAGAAGTCCGTCGAGTTATTTTCCGGGCGGTACAAGAGCTTTGTGTATTGAATTGATACATTTGCCGTTAACTCATTCTTGGTTTGGTATTCCCAACCCGTAGGGGTATAAAAACCTATTACTCGATGCAGTAGCTTTTGTCCGGCCTCAGCCTGTGAATTTGGACCAGTCGTGCCGACTTCGATCCCTGCTTTCAGCACACTTTCATTTGTGTGAAACCAGCTTAACGCTCCACCCGCGTACAAGTATCCAGCAAAGGGTCGGTCATGAAGCGATGGCTCAGGAGCAAACCCTGACCTTGGATTAAAGATCTTTTGGCCTGCAGATATTTCATAGATCTTCTTTTCCAAGCCTTCTTTCAACTCCTTCTGTGGACTCGCAAACCGGAAATGGATAAACAACCCATTGGTGTAATATCTGTCGGATCCTTGTGCCAAATAGGAGTCATTGTCACTTTTAAACCCAAACTCGTGTTTAAACGT
Organism: Pedobacter sp.; assembly: GCA_028287885.1. GTDB lineage: Bacteria > Bacteroidota > Bacteroidia > Sphingobacteriales > Sphingobacteriaceae > Pedobacter. Next base: position 5,481 of record JAQBOT010000154.1, on the reverse strand, counting down.
TTGTGCGAAAACATTTGCTGAGAAGAAGGCAAAAACTGAAATTGCCAGTAGAGATCTTTTTATCGTCATCGGGTTAAATCATCGGTTACTTAATCTGGAGTTGCGCAATCAGAATTAAAAAAAACACGGACTAGAAGTCCGTGTTCAAATATATAACATAATCGTTAATGCAATTTAAGATTCTACGGCCGTAAGATTAACCATCAGTTTCTGAGCATTTTTCACTTTGTCTTTCATTAATGCCAGGTCAATTACTTCCCGCATCTCCGATACATAATGGAAATTCAGATCCTTGATATAGCTCTCTTTAATCTCCAAAATGTCTTTTCTATTCGATTTACAGAGAATAATGTCTTTAATGTTTGCTCTTTTCGCCGCAAGGATTTTTTCCTTAATGCCGCCTACTGGTAAAACCTTCCCCCTTAAAGTAATCTCACCAGTCATCGCAAGGTTTGATTTCACTTTACGCTGAGTAAATGCAGAAGTCAAGGCTGTAAGCATGGTAATACCTGCAGAAGGACCGTCTTTTGGTGTAGCGCCAGCAGGAACGTGAATGTGGATATCCCAACTATCAAACAGTCGGTAATCAATCTCAAACAGTTCTGCATGTGCCCTTAAGTAGGCTAGCGCAATTACCGCTGATTCTTTCATTACATCGCCAAGATTACCCGTTAATGTCAATTTTCCTTTACCAGGGCTCAAACTCGCCTCGATAAACAGAATGTCGCCTCCAACTGAAGTCCATGCGAGCCCGGTTACTACACCTGCTACGTCATTGCCTTCATATAAATCCTTGTCGTAAATAGGGGCACCCAGAATGCGTTCTACATCCGCGTTGCTCATATTAGCCTCATAGGTTTCTTCCATAGCAATTTTCGTTGCTATACCACGTACCAAAGACCCAATTTTTTTATCCAAAGCTCTTACACCAGACTCCCGCGTGTAATCTTCAATTACTTTCTCTATTAAGCCTGACTTTAGAACAATATCCTTTGTTTTAATGCCATGAAGCTCCTTTTGCTTCGGCAATAAATATTTCTTCGCAATTTCAATCTTCTCCTCAATCGTATATCCATTAACTTCGATAATTTCCATTCTGTCTAACAAGGCAGGCTGAATGGTACTCAAAGTATTTGCCGTAGCTATGAATAGTACATTTGAGAGGTCGTAATCTGCTTCAACATAGTGATCGTTAAACGCACTATTTTGCTCGGGATCTAGAACCTCAAGCAACGCTGATGATGGATCACCACGGAAGTCTGAGCCAACTTTATCAATCTCATCAAGCACAAATACTGGGTTAGATGCACCGGCTTTTTTCAAAGACTGGATAATACGTCCTGGCATTGCTCCAATATATGTTTTTCTGTGTCCCCTGATTTCCGCTTCATCGCGAATTCCACCCAAAGCAATACGGACATATTTTCTGTTCAATGCCTTTGCTATTGACTTACCTAAAGAGGTTTTACCAACTCCTGGAGGACCAACAAGGCAGATAATCGGCGCTTTCATGTTGCGCTTCAATTTCAAAACAGCCAGATATTCTACAATCCTTTGCTTCACTTTCTCCAGTCCAAAATGATCTTTGTCTAAGACGCGCTGTGCACGCTTCAAATCGAAATTATCTTTACTGAAATCATCCCATGGCAGATCAAGAAGCAATTCAAGATAGTTCATTTGAATAGAGTAGTCGGGGGCAGCGGGATTCATTCGTCCCAGCTTCTCCAATTCCTTATTGAAATGTTGTTTTACTTCAATTTTCCATTTCTTCTTTTTACCACGGGTTTCAAGTGCCGTGTATTCCATATCAGTGGAGTTGCCTCCAAGTTCTTCCTGGATGGTTTTAAGCTGCTGATTCAAGAAGTAATCCCGTTGTTGCTTGTCCAGATCCGTGCGAACTTTAGACTGTATCTGGTTTTTAAGTTCCAGCATTTGCAATTCAAGCGTCAATAGTTCCATAACCATTTCCGCACGATCACGAAGATTTGTCATCTCAAGCATTTTCTGCTTGTCAGACACATCCGCGTTCATGTTTGAAGAAATGAAGTTGATTAGGAAAGATGTGCTTTCGATGTTTTTTAGCGCTAAGCCTGCTTCGCTCGGTATATTTGGAGAAAGTTGGATAATTTGTGAGGACATCTCTCTAATTGAAGCGATCAATGCCTTAAATTCTTTGTCCTTTTTGTATTTCGTTTCTTCGAATTTCTGTACTCTTACTTTGATGTAGGGCTCAGATTGTACTTCTTCCAGCAAACTAAAGCGCTGCTTACCCTGGATAATAACCGTTGTATTTCCATCTGGCATTTGCAGCATTTTTATAATCTGTGCTACTGTTCCTACAGAATTTAGTTGTTCAAAGCTTGGATCTTCAATGGAAACATCCCGCTGAGACACCACACCGATTATTTTATCTCCTTTATATGCTTCTTTTATTAACTTGATAGACTTATCGCGACCCACAGTAATAGGTATTACAACTCCAGGAAATAGAACCGTATTCCTAAGCGGCAAAATTGCCAATACCTCCGGAGTATCTTCTCCATTCATGTCGTCTTCATCTTGCTGAGACATTAAGGGAAAGAATTCAGTATCTTCATTAATGATGGGCATTGCATTGCTAAAGTCAAATTGATCTTTTATACTCATTAAATACTTCTTTTATAAAAACGACATTGTGACAGGATGCCGTTCCGAATGATATTAAAAATAATGTACTTCTTCAATTTCAACTCTTATGCCAAAAGCCTTATATCTCATTTTTGCCTGTTAAAAAGTCCGAATTATAAAAATCGGCAGAGGCAATATCATATTTTGATTTAAATAACGTTTACAGTAATATTGCCAGCTATTGGTATAATACTTGCCAATAATGATACTTGGTTTTATATCTTTATTCCCTTATTTAAAATTAATGAAATACATTAAACAGGCTTTTATATTATTATTTATTCTTTTATCGGGAAGCAGTTTTGCACAAAGTGGTGGTTATTACAACCTTGGGATGCAAACCATGATGAAAGGTGATTACAAAGGAGCAGTAAAACAATTAGAAAAGGCGGATGCAAAGAGCCCGAATAACGTAAATGTCTTAAAATTGCTCGGATACGCTTACTTCCAGTGCGGTGACTACGAAAATTCAATATCCACTTACAGCAAGTTAATTTCTTTAAAGCCAACTGACTATGCGTCTTACTATTACAGAGGTAAAGGTCGTCTGAATATTGCGAACGATCCGAAAGAATCACTAAATCAAATGCGTGAGAACTTTTATGTGTCTGCAATAAAGGATTTTACAAAGGCATTGGAGATTAATGGTGAGGAAGACGCACAGCTTCTGCAGAACCGGGGACTTGCTTACAAGGATTATGGCATATTTAAGTCATATAAGATAAAGAAATCGGAAAAGGCAACTTGTATTGCATTGTTCAATAGTTCCATCTCTGACTTTCAAAAGATTCTTGTGATGCAGCCACAGCGTAAAGATATATTATCTTTAATCGATTATGTGAAAGCGCAGATTACAAGTTTGAAGTAGGACATACCACTTAAAAAGATTTTACCAAAAAAAAGCCGAAGGTAACTTCGGCTTTTTTTAGTTTAGAATATTCCGGTAATCCGATATCGTTTCCTACTCATCAGCTTTATCTGCTGAGATTTTCTCACGTCATACTGCTTTCCAGGATAATAGGAGAGGGTGTCCGTTGAAGTATATAAGTAGTTGTGATTTTTAATGATGATTACTATTCCTGATATTTCCTTGTTTTTCCTATAAATCAAAACCTTCTTTACCGGTACCTTTTCATCCCTGCTTACGTAAGTTTCGGTTGAATCATTCAGCCGCTTATCAAACTCGCCCGCCCAGGCTCTTTTGTTGATATCAGCGTCAACAAAGGAACTGAGTTCTTTAGTCCATGAGCGAAGCTTTAAATCCTTTGTCTCTGTTTTTCCATTTGCAACAACAGTTTTATTTACCGTAGGGTTTAATCGCTGTAAACGCGATGCTTCATTCTGGAAATAGGATCTAAGCCCAAAGTATTCAGGCTTATTCACCGGCGGCCTATTTTCGGGATTGTTGCAGGCAAGTAAAGCAAATAAGAATAAGTAAAGAGCTTTCTTCATTAAACTAAGGAATTTCCAGTCATTATCGCCGGAGGTTCAATGCCCATTATTTTCAGGATTGTTGGAGCTACGTCGCCGAGTTTACCATCAGCAATCTGTTGATAGTCGTTATCCACCAAAATACATGGAACAAGATTCGTTGTATGTGCCGTATTAACAGATCCATCATTGTTTAACATATACTCAGAATTACCGTGGTCAGCAAGTATGATAAACGAGTAACCATGTTCCAGGCCCTTTTTCACAACAATCTCTGCACATTGATCAGCGGTCTCTACTGCTTTAACAACCGCGTCAAAAACTCCAGTATGGCCAACCATGTCTGGATTTGCGAAATTCAAGCATATAAAATCAGCCCAGCCAGTCTCTAGCTCAGCTGTGATTGCAGTGGTAATTCCCATGGCGCTCATTTCAGGTTGCAAGTCATAGGTTGCCACCTTTGGTGAAGGGATCATAATTCTTTTTTCGTTTTCAAAAGTCTGCTCTCTACCTCCAGAGAAGAAAAACGTTACGTGTGGATATTTCTCCGTTTCAGCAATCCGGATTTGGTTCTTATGATGTTTTTCCAATACCTCACCAAGCGTTTCTGTTAAGTCGTCTTTCGTAAAAACAACTTTAACATTAGAGAAGCTTTCATCGTAGGTTGTCATGGTAACGTAGTACAACGAAAGTTTATGCATGTTAAACTCTGGATAATCTGCCTGTGTTAACACAGAAGTGATCTCACGTCCTCTATCCGTTCTGTAATTGAAACAAATCACCACATCTCCTGTCTGGATAGTTGCAGTTGGTTCGCCGTTGCCATTAGCGACTACAATAGGCTTAATAAATTCATCAGTGATGCCATCCTTGTACGACTGTTCGATAGCCGAAATCGGATCGCTTGTTTTTGCACCCTGACCTGCTGTAAGCAGATCGTAAGCCAATTTAACCCTTTCCCATCTTGAATCTCTGTCCATCGCGTAGTAACGCCCAATTACGGTCGCAATTTTACCGGCAGAGGTTAGCAAGTGATCACTTAATTCTCTAACAAATTTTACTCCAGATTGAGGGTCAGTATCCCTGCCATCGAGGAAAGCGTGAATAAATACATCCGATAACTCTTGCTCCTTCGCCGCATCGCAAAGGGCTTTCAAGTGGTTGATATGGGCATGAACACCGCCGTTAGAAAGCAGCCCGATGAAATGTACCGGTTTATTGTTTTCCTTGGCGTACTTAAATGCATTAACTAAGGTGTCATTGGTAAATAGAGTTCGATCAGATATGGCTTTGTTAATTCTGCCAAGCTCTTGGTATACTACTCGGCCTGCACCAAGGTTCATATGCCCAACCTCGGAATTCCCCATCTGTCCGGCAGGCAAA
>JAQBOT010000121.1 GCA_028287885.1 Pedobacter sp. | reverse complement strand
TCGCAGGTGAAGGGCTATTGAAGTTTATCGGACTTGATGTTGCCTCCTTTGCGATAGCCGGATCTATTGTTATTTTCGCTATTGCGATGGAGATGGTGCTTGGACTTACGCTCTTTAAAGAGGAAGCACCAGAAACCGTATCTATTGTTCCACTTGCATTTCCCCTTATTGCAGGTGCAGGCACAATGACAACCTTACTGTCTTTGAAAACCGAATATGCAAGTCAGAATATTGTTGTCGGCATTATACTGAACATGCTCTTTGTTTATATCGTACTAAAAAACACGACACACCTGGAGAAGCTCTTTGGAAAGACCGGCCTCAATATCTTAAGAAAAGCCTTTGGAATCATCCTACTTGCAATTGCAATTAAACTATTCAGAAACAATACGGGATTGTAAACCGTTGTTGGAATATTGCAGAAATAAAAATTTATTGTTAAATTAGAGGAGCAACCAAAAAATCATGAATAGCTTTGAACAATATACGCTGATCATTGGACTACTTGCCATATTCTTCGAGGCAATACGTCTTGTGCGTCAAAAGCTACAAGTCTGGCTCGATAGCCACCACAAAGCTAATTAGTATTAGACTTTAATCAGGCGTGCTACAAACATCGTATCTGCCTTATCGGTATAACCTGCAATCACATCCTTACTTTCCAGCTTTAAATGAAGCTCATTCTCCAAGTAGGTTACCACGGCTTCATTCTCTTCTTCAAACACTGAACACGTGATGTAAATAAGCGGCTTTCCTGTCTTCAGATATGGCAGTACATTCGCGGCTATCTTTTTTTGAAGACCACTAAAGTACTTGATCTTATGTTCATCAAATAAATGCAGCATTTCTGGTGTTCTCCCCCAAGTACCTGATCCAGAACAAGGGGCGTCGAGTATTATTCCATCAAATTCGTAGTGATGTAACTCCACCTCGTTATTCTGAAGTAAGTCCAATACTTTCTTCTGATACTTTTGCAATCCGGATTCCTGAAAACGCTCTTCCAGATTGATCAGACTGCTTTCTCTAACATCGCTGACCAACAGCTGGATCTTTGGTTCAAGCGAATGAAGTAAGAGCGACTTCCCGCCCGAAGCGGCGCAGCAATCCCACCAATAGTCGTAAGGTTTTGGATCGAAATAAGCACTGGTTTTCTGAGAAGAAAGGTCCTGAACCTGATAATGTTTATGTTTGGCGAGGATCGTATCGAGCTTAGTCCCGTTAGGCAGTGCAAGTACGTTTTCAGAAATGGTTCTAACTGGAACTTCCGCTTGTTTCAATACCTCATTGACCTCTGCTGAATGTTTTTCCTTTACCCGGATATATAAATCGGGTTGAGTAAAGAAGGATTGAACGAACAACTGAAAGTCGATATCGGCAGAAAGTCTTTCATGAAAGGGAAAGACATCATGCAGATCAAACTCGGGGTAAATGTCTTTAACCATCGCCAGCTTCGCTGAAACCGGCAAAGTGATATGCTCCAGCAGCGTTGGTTTAATTGCTTCAATGACTAAGCTCGGGGTAGTGTTGCACAAGAAGTCTGCTGCAGCCAGTCGTTCTGCAATCTCAATGCCCTTCAAAGCAACACCAAGCCTAAAATAACTATACAGATATCGGGATGCCCAGCGCCTGTCTGAAGAACCCATTTGTTTATGTGCCTTGAAATAGGTTACTAGAAACCGGTGTAAAGGCAACTTGCCGTCGTAGCTTTCTAATACCTTTTCAAACGTTCTTAGCTGGTGTTCAACTTTCATTCAATCACGTTTAGCGAGTAATTTTTATACTTCAATAGCATCAAGCTTGTATTAATATAACCGCTTTTGTTATCATACGCAAACGAAAAAGAGTTCTGAAGGCCAGTATATTTTTCCCCAGTAAGCTGAGTAAAGAACTGCTTTCCGTGGGTAGCGAGTTGCATACCGAAGAAATATCCGGTATCGAATCCCTTAAAGGCATATTCACCTGGTTCAAAGTTATACGCACGCCTATACTTCTTTACAAAGGCAATAACTGCAGGACTTTTGTAGTTCACATAAAATGAAGTGCTCACCACAGTATTCAGCCGCTGTAGCTTATCTGCGCTATAGTTTTGTTTGGTCCAGTTTGGATGTCCATACAAATCCACATTCAGGCCAAGTCGTTGTAATTTCAATAGCTTCTCAATCGTTTCTGAAACAAATTGTTTATTGTATGAACTCAAAAGCACAATATACTTTTTCCCTTTTATAAGCTTTGGCTCCAAGGCAAACACAGAGGCATATTCCTCCAGTACAAATTTATTGTTCTTCGCCGTTTGGAAATACTTACGTAGCGGTGCTGCAAAAACTTCGTCTGCCGCCCCCTTTGGATTAATCAGTACCACAATGCTGTTTTGCCTGTTGTAACTTCTCGAGATGTAATCGCCAACCTTCTGCGCATGCAGATCGATGTTATTTACAACTGAAACCAAAAAGGGATTGTTAAACTCTTGGGGGTGTGAAGCGGCCAATGGGGACACCACGGGAATCTTGTTTGCAATGGAATAACCTCGCAAATATTTCAACCCATCAGGAAAGGCAGGCCCAACCACAAGATTACTATGCAATAGTACGCCAGACCGGAATAGGTTATCCAGTTGCGCTGGATTATCCTGGGTGTCATACACATTCAGCTTGAAGTTTAAACCCGCCGAGGCAGCTGAATCAAGGCCCATTTTGAATCCTTGATAGAAGTCTATGGCCAATGCAGATCTTTCGATCTGAGTCTTCGTTGCAAGCTTAGGATTTACTTCATTCAACCTGAAAGGCATCAGAAGAGATATCGTTGCTTCCGTAAAACGCGCTTCTGGGGCAGACTTCTCCTCACGAGTCTCGGGAACTACCGTACCTGGTGTTTTTGCAACCTCAGGCCTGATCTTTGGCGAACAGGATGCAAGCAGTAAGGCTAATCCAAATACGAATGATATTTTATTCCCACTCAATCGTTGCTGGTGGTTTAGAGCTGATATCATATACGACGCGGTTAATTCCTTTAACATTGTTAATGATGTCATTTGAGATTTTTGCCAGGACATTGTAAGGCAGATGACACCAGTCGGCAGTCATCCCATCTACGGATTCTACTGCACGTAAGCAGATTACATTTTCGTAGGTACGTTCATCGCCCATTACCCCAACAGATTGAACCGGCAAGAATATTGCACCCGCCTGCCATACCTGATCATATAACCCGGCTTCTCTTAAATTGTTTATGTAGATGGCATCTGCCTGCTGCAAGATGGCTACCTTTTCTGCGGTCACATCACCAAGGATACGAATGGCAAGTCCCGGTCCGGGAAAAGGATGGCGTCCAAGGATTACATTGTCTATGCCAAGTGTTTTCCCTACCCGACGAACTTCATCCTTAAATAAAGTATTTAGTGGCTCTACAACCTTTAATTTCATGAAATCCGGCAATCCACCTACGTTATGGTGCGACTTGATTGTGGCAGATGGTCCCTTTACAGAATCAGATTCGATCACATCCGGATATATGGTTCCTTGCGCTAGCCAGGAAACATTTTGAACTTCATGTGCAGCATCATCAAAAACTTCGATGAACACACGTCCAATTGCCTTA
>JAQBOT010000107.1 GCA_028287885.1 Pedobacter sp. | reverse complement strand
CAGCCAAGTCAATTTTCCATCCTGTGGCCTCAATTCGCTTCAGCATAACCTGGGGATGGGTACCTACGAACTTAACCAGGCGGTCTGCGTTACTATAATCAAATATATAGGTCTCTGGCATATGTTGCTCCATCCAGGTATCATCATGATAATACTTGTTAAAGTTCCTGATTTTATTGTTCAAGCCTGCTGGCGGTTTTGCCCAGCCATAATGATATATGTAGGCATCAATCAGCTTTACCTGAATCTTACGGCCATCCAGCCGAAAACCTTGTGCATCGCGATAGGATTTTATCCCTTTTATGTTTTTCAACAGACGTATTTCGCGCCTGTACCATCTCCTGGAATCCCCGCAATACTCATAAGAGCCATAAAAATGAATGTACTTGAAAAGCAAACCCTCAATTTTCGGCTTATGTAGGTTGAGCTCCATTTCTTCGCGGATCAAGGTATGATATTTCTCATGCACCACTTCATCGCCTTGTATGTAGAAAGCCCAATCGCTATCCTTAGAAATCGCTGCAAAAGCTTTGTCCGTCTCATGCGCAAAGACTCGTCCGCCTTCTTTAAGGCTATCGTCCCATACCGAGTCAATGATTATGATTTTTTCAGATGCAATATCTTCGATAAGCTTTCTTGTCCCATCGCTGGAGTTCCCTACGACAACAACGAATTCGTCGCAAAGGTCAAGAATGGAACAGATCGCCTGGACAATAGGGTAGTCATTCTTAACGGCATTCCTGATAAATGTAAATCCAGATACTTTCATTTGTTATATAATTTGACCAAGATACAAAATCTGCTCTTGAGCTATTTACCTCCCTTGAGTACCGGCTTTGTCAACTGCATCTTCTTCCAGTGCTCACCTTTACTGTACAACAGCTTGCTTAATGGGTATTTAAACTTTAAATATCCATTATAATCAAAACCCAGTATTCGATGCGCAGGAACAGGGCTTTCCAGTACGCATGCCTCAATCGCCTTACTATATACTGCAGGGCCGGTCATTTTTTGCACATCATGCTGATACCTGTTGTTTTTGATGTTGTCCTTAACAAACTCAAGTGTCTTCTTTAGAAATGGATGATTGGGCTCAAATACCAAAGCCCATTGAACATATAACGATGGATTTCTTTCTCTGGAGATGATCGCATGATCATCCGCCTTTATGAAATCATTTAGACTACCCTTTATAGCGCTATCGATATCCAGATACACGCCGCCCTTCCTAAACAACACAGCATACCGGAAGAAATCCGCCTTGGCAGCGCCAATATTTAGTTGCTTATATAAGGTTAAGGTATCCTCGTCATATTCCTCGTGTAGAAACTGCTCAATCCTGGTGTCGTCATAGAATTCGTAAGCATAGTCCGGATTATTCTTTTTTAACCTGTAGATATGCCACCTTGTAATCAATGGAAGCTTTTCCGTTTTAAAAGTTTGATGAATTATCTTCGGGATCGACATGGTAAATTGCAGCAAAATGCAAATAACGGTGTTTAATCCATTATGTCAATCCGCAAATCGGCATTATTCATATAATTGTATTTCTTTGTAGATATATAACTCTTAAATGCATTCAATAGAATCAATTCTTGCTGGTGTTAAACAAGGGCACTTCCTTGCTTTGGCTCGTGCCTTAACGCTGGTGGAGAATGAGCTGGAAGGATCAACGGATCTATTGCGCTCCTTAACTGCCGAATCAAGCACACCTGTATTTGGAATTACTGGTCCGCCGGGCGCAGGAAAGAGCACGCTTGTAAATGCATTAATTGAACTACTATCCCTGCAAGGGAAGAAAGTTGCCATACTGGCTGTAGATCCGACCTCACCATTTAACTTCGGATCTTTGCTTGGTGATCGGATCCGAATGTCTCAACAATTTAACAATCCTTCCGTTTTCATTAGGTCTGTTGCAACAAGGGGCGCCTTGGGGGGTATTTCCACAAAGACAATTGAGATGGTTGACGTGATGCGTGCAGCTGGATTTGACTATATCTTTGTCGAAACCGTTGGGGTAGGTCAATCAGAGCTTGAGATTGCAGGTCTTGCAGACCGTACGGTGGTTGTCCTTGTGCCGGAATCTGGCGATGAAATTCAGCACATTAAGTCAGGTTTAATGGAAGTGGCACAGGCTTTTGCAGTAAATAAGGCCGATCGTGAGGGTGCAGAAAAGTTTGCTAATAACTTAAAGAAATTAGTCAGGCATCAACAGCCACCTATCCCGGTTTTCAAGACTGTAGCTGATAAAAAGCAGGGTATTTCTGCCTTGTGCGACTGGCTTCAGACTCCTTCCATTATAGACAACTCTCGTAAACCCTTTTTAATGGCTGAAAAAGCCTTTAAACTACTGCAACAAGAGCGAATGCGCGATATCGATAAAATTCGTTTGCTTAACGATATTAAATTGGCATTACTAGAAAGTGATTTTAATATTTATAGGTTTATTGACACGTGGAGATAAATGTTAATAACTCTGTCTTAAAAACAGGACTGACTGTATATTAGGTTATACCAAAATCAGAATTGGTTTAGAAAACGCCCTTAAACCACTTCAACGAGGAACTGTGATAAAACGAGAAAAGTACGTAATTGCCCCCTGCCAGTAAAATCGGGCACCTCCTCAAGCTTTAAGTATAGATATTACTGCCACCTGCCTACTTTGGAACAGAGTTTGTATATCCCTTTGAGAAAATAAAAATTTGTTTACTTTTGCTAAGTAAAAGAATTTTAAAATTAAAATGTTTAACCTTAAAAAAAAGAA
>JAQBOT010000066.1 GCA_028287885.1 Pedobacter sp. | reverse complement strand
TGGCTACTGAGGATCATGATTTCGAGGAGATCAATCATGTGAAGGTCGAAGATAAGATGATCCGCTGGGACACCAATGCCGCTGGTGCAACTGGGAAAATCAGTACTGCCGACCTGAAAGAAGTTCTAGAAACCTACCAGGGCTACCTTGGAATTGGCCAGAACGGAACCCGCTTTGCTCGATTAGTGGAAAGTGCATACACGAACAATACCACTTTAGCCGATGCAACAAGAGAACTTGTTGACGGACTCTTCGCTAAAGAAGGTTTGGTTTGCATTGATGCCGATGAGCCAAGACTAAAAAAACAGTTTGCTTCTATTGTTGCCGAGGATATAACAGAACAACACAGCTTTGACCTGATTGAAAAAAGCAATGCGGCCTTAGAGCAGGCTGGCTATAAACCGCAGGTAAATCCAAGAGAGATTAACTTCTTTTATATGACCGATGGCCTTCGTGAGCGTATTACGGAGGTCGATGGCGTTTACGAGGTTTTAAATACAGACATTACGTTTAGCAAAGAGGCTTTACTTGCAGAAATTGAAGAGTACCCCGAGCGCTTTAGCCCGAATGTAGTTATGCGCCCAGTATACCAGGAACTGATCTTACCGAACCTCGCCTACATTGGCGGTGGTGCTGAGGTTACCTACTGGCTACAGCTTAAATCAAACTTCGACCATTACGCTATTCCCTACCCTGTTCTGTTGTTACGGAACTCTGCGCTGATCATCGATGAACGCAGTGAAAGAAAGATGCAAATACTGGGTATCAGTCATAAAAGCTTATTTAAACCTAACGAGGTTTTGAAAAATGAATGGGTAAAGTCGCATGTAGACACCTACATATCTTTGCAGGATGAAGAAAGATCCATTCGCGCAGTCTTTGACCAGATCAAGTTGAACGCCTACAAGATCGACAAGACGCTTTCCTTATCTGCTGAAGCAGCCAAAACAAGGGCACTGAAGTTACTTGCCAGTCTGGACAAGAAAATGCTTCGTGCTGAAAAGCGGAAGCATGCAACCTCTTTGACCCAGGTGGATAATCTCAAGTGCAAGTTGTTCCCATCCGGCGTATTGCAGGAGAGAGTGCTGAATATTGCGCCGATGTATGTCTTGTACGGCGACGATTTCATTGATTCTTTGCTCACTTCCTTTCGGCCATTAGACCTTCAGTTCACCGTTATCTTCGCTTAAACATTCTTTATGATCTTCCTTACTTTTCCAGAGCAGCAGTTACGCAGTTTTACAGAACAAGTGTTTTTAAAAATGGGCTGTTCGGTTAAAGACGCCCAACTGGCAGCAGACGTACTCCTTCGCTCGGATCTACGCGGAATAGACTCCCATGGCGTTGCTCGCTTAACCGGTTATGTGCGGCTTTGGGAAAAGAAAAGAATCAATGCCAGCCCTGATATTAAGATCGTACACGAAACTGCAACAACGGCGACTGTGGATGGTGATGCAGGCCTTGGGCTTGTTGTTGCCCCATTCGCCATGAAGGTTGCCATAGAAAAAGCAAAGATCTATGGAAGCGGCTGGGTATCTGTAAAGAATTCAAACCATTTTGGCATAGCCGGATACCACTCTTTGTTGGCTACGGAACATGATATGATCGGGATCAGCATGACTAATGCGAGTCCACTGGTTGCCCCTACTTACTCAAATGAACGACTGCTGGGTACCAATCCAATGTGTTACGCTTTCCCGGCAGGAAAGTACCCACCTGTGGTTGTTGATATGGCAACTGCGGCTGCCGCAAATGGAAAATTGGAGATTGCTCAACGCTCAAACAGTTCTATCCCTGAAGGCTGGGTGCAGGACAAAAACGGCGTCATTTCAACCAATCCCCATGAACTAAAAGACGGCGGTTCACTGCTTCCTTTAGGTGGCGACAAAGATCATGGCAGTCATAAAGGTTATGGACTGGGTGCCACTGTAGACATACTTTCGGCGGTATTATCCGGAGCAAATTATGGCCCCTGGGTTCCTCCGTTCGTAGCTTTTCTTGAGCCACCATCAGATCCTGTTGGAGAAGGTATTGGTCATTTCTTTGGCGCCATGCGCATAGATGGCTTCCGCCCTGTGGCAGACTTCAAAGCTCACCTGGATAACTGGATTGAGCGATTCCAAAGCGCTAAAACTGTAGACCCCAGCAAGAAAGTTATTATTCCAGGAGAACCGGAATATGCAGCAGAAAAGGATAGAAAAGCAAACGGCATCCCGTTAATAGATGCCGTAGTTAATGATTTAAATGACTTGGCTTCTAAACTGGGTATAGAAGCTTTATAATTACCTTATTGCTTGCAAACGATAAGCGAGGCTTAAAGATCTCTTTTAGTTTATTCCTTTAAAGATCCTGTTCCATCTGATCTTGCTGAAGAATGACCCACGGTCATTGAAGCTCATCCAGATGAATAATGCTTTACCAACAATGTGATCTTCTGGAACGAAACCGAAATAGCGAGAATCAAGTGAATTGTGGCGGTTATCACCCATCATCCAATAGTAGTTCATTTTGAACGTATAGGTATTCGCTTTCTGACCATTGATAAGCCAACCACCAGCAGTCTTCTCCACCTTATTTCCTTCATAAATCCGAATGGCACGTTCATATACCGGCATATTCGTACTATCCAGCTTTACAGTCCACCCTTTCTTAGGTATAGTAATCGGACCATAGTTATCTACGTTCCAAGTTTTATTGTTGTCGTGTGGAAACACCGACACATCCTTGTAATCAGGTGCTGCAGTATCTTCCTTAACAGATTCAACGAAATCTAACTACCTTACCTCCGCCATCATTGGCTCTGTTCCCGTAAATTCATAGGTGTTTTGCTCGGCAAGAGAGGAAATATCGGTTTGAACGTCAAAGCCGAGGTCTGTAAAGACGCCGAAGTTAACATCAGCAGATTTGAACTTAACGGCATAGGTAATCTGGCCTGTTGGCCTTA
>JAQBOT010000199.1 GCA_028287885.1 Pedobacter sp. | reverse complement strand
CTTTTGCAACCGTCTATGACGTCAATGAACACTTGCCCCATGACCTGCCGGAAGATGAAGATTATGATACCATAGGTGGTCTGGTTTCCCATGCTTTTGGACGGATCCCTGAAGTAGGAGACAGTGAAGAATGCTACGGATACCTGTTCACGGTATTGAAGAAAACTGAGCAGAATGTAGAAACGATCAAGCTAGAGCTTGTCATCAATACTGAAGACGCTGTAGATACGCATTAGTAGTAGATACGCATTAACACCACCATAATGCAGGTTTTTTATACCCCGGATATTCAGGATGCTTCGATTTATATCTTAAACGAAGAAGAAAGCAGACACTGCAGTAAGGTGCTCCGCTTATCCATTGGCGACAAAGTATTTCTGGTTGATGGAAAAGGCGGCTTATACGAAGCTGAAATTGCTTCAGAAAGCAAAAGAAACGTCTCGCTGTCGATTCTCCATGTCACCCGCAATTACCAGCAAAGAGACTATCACATTCATATTGCAATTGCCCCCACAAAGAATATCGACCGTATTGAATGGTTTTTAGAGAAAGCTACAGAAATAGGAATTGATGAGATTACGCCAATCATTTGCGAACGTTCAGAACGTAAGGTTATAAAAGAGGAACGTCTTGAAAAGGTAATCACCTCGGCTGTTAAACAGAGCCTGCAAGCGTATCATCCAAAGTTAAATCCAGCTATTGCGTTTGATAAGTTCATTAAGACGGATTATAATGCCGAGAAGATGATTGCACATTGTATTGATGATGCACAGCGCGTGTTCATGGATGAAGTTGTAAAGGCCGGCAGCCGCTATCTAGTACTCATTGGGCCTGAAGGCGATTTTAGCGTTCAGGAAATTCAAATCGCTCTGGATGCCGGGTTCAAGCCACTAACTCTTGGTAACACCAGGCTACGCACGGAAACCGCAGGCTTGGCCGCCTGCTTTGAACTCAACTACATCAATCGCTAGACATACTGCAGAAAAAACCATCCTGACCTATGTATAAGGTAAAAGTAAACGAAAAGTACAACTTCGAAATCTCCGGTAAAAACCATGCCTTTCAGGTTAATGAACAGGATATTAGCCTCAATATAGAAACGTTGATACCTGGAAGATCTGCGCATGTATTATACAATAATAAATCTTACACAGTTGAAATTGTAGAAGTTAATGCCGAAGAGAAGACTCAGGTCTTAAAGGTGAATGGCAATTTGTATACCGTAGGGATTGAAGACAAGTACGACTTACTCCTCAAGAAGTTGGGTATGGAAATGAATTCAGGCCATAAAGTGCAGGAGATAAAGGCGCCTATGCCGGGCTTGGTACTAAAGGTTATGGTTCAAGAGGGTACTTCGGTTAAGAAAGGCGACAACTTGCTGGTACTTGAAGCGATGAAAATGGAGAACATACTTAAATCGCCAACTGAAGGTATTGTAAACAAGGTGCTGGTACAAGAGGGAGATAAGACGGAAAAGAATTCAGTCCTGATTCAATTTAAATAATACGGTCCTATTTTACCGTTAAACAGAAAAGGAGCCTTGTGGCTCCTTTTCTGTTTAAGCAATTATCTGATTACATATTCTTCGGATTAAACTTCCTTGAAGGCTGCTTTTTGAACTGAGACTTTCCACTTGTACTGATCTCAGGAGCACCCAACATCGTCATTGCACAGCGGAAACCAAGGTCTGCACTTGCCATGTCCTGATCCATAAATCTTCTTGAAGCCGGGTTCAACCAGATTGCCTGGTCATCCCATGAACCTCCTTTGTATACTCTGGATTTATCAGTCACTAACGTGATTTCGCCGTAGAGGTCATTTTGACGATCTCTGTAGCCTCTTTGATCTGCAACGTAGCTAGTAGAAGCATGAGCCGCAAGTGAGTCAGTAGCCGCAGTCGCAGCCACTTTTTCTGCCCAAGTTTGTTTCTTACCTGTAGTCGCAGGAATCATGATCGGGTTGTTGTATTTGTCTTTTGCAATTGTTGCCGATCCCGGGGCAACCGTTTTCTTGTCCTGAAACAAGTTTCCACGGTATGGGTTAAAAGCATCAGCAGCTTCAAATGTACCTGGTCTATATACGTCAGAAACCCATTCGTTAACGTTTCCTGCCATGTTATACAAGCCAAAGTCATTCGGCGCGTATGCTTTTACAGATACGGTAATACCACCTTTATCATTTAGAGATCCACCAACACCCATGTAATCTCCCTTACTACGTTTAAAGTTGGCAAGGATCATACCTCTCGTTTTCTTCTTTGCGGAGCTTAATCCAAGCCCTTGCCAAGGATAGATTTTATTTGAGTTGATATTTTCATTTTCTGTATTCCCAATTAAGCCCAAAGCTGCATATTCCCACTCTGCTTCAGTCGGCAGGCGATAAGGCTGCATTATAATTCCATCTTCTAAACGTACAGTTCTTGTTGGGCCTGCGCCTTTCTTGGTGCCTGTGGTTGTGCCCGTAGACTTTGGATCAAGATCCTTCATTGCGTTCTTGCCCTTATCGTCATACTGGCCGTTCAGGTAGATATCTGTATTAAAAGGACCTTCTGGCTTCGCTGTAGCAGCGGTTGCGGCGCCTTTCTTGCCTTTGTTGGTGCCATTTAAATCCTCAAAAGAGGTCATGTAGCCCTGAGAACGTAAGAGTAACTCATTTACCCTGGAAGTTCTCCAGGTGCAATAGCGTTGTGCTTGTTCCCAACTCACACCAACAACTGGATATTCCCCATACGCAGGATGTCTTAGGTAATTGTCTACATATGGTTCATTGTAAGACAATGGTCTGCGCCATACCAAGGTATCTGGCAGCTCATTGTAATAATATTCATAATCTTTAGGGTAGGCCTGTCTAATCCAATCTAAATACTCCAACCATTGTGTGTTGGAAACCTCAGTCTCATCCATGTAAAACGACGAAACGGTAACTTCTCTCTTGTGGTTGTAATTTCCCAATTCCTGGCCAGCTACATCCTGAGCACTACCGCCCATAACGAAGACTCCACCTTCAATTTCAACTAACCCAGGGCCAGCTGCCCCTCTTTTATAATCCTTTGGAACTTGAAATCCTCCAAACGCTTTTTCATTGTAATTCCAGCCAGTCTTTTCAGACTTGGATACCTTGGAAGATTTACAAGCAAACAATGAGGTGATTAGTAAGGCAACAATTGGATAATAGTATGTTTTTTTCATAGACGAATTCAATAAAACTTAACTTTTAAAATTACAAAAAAACGTTTAACACTACAAAATTTAATCTAGTAAATTATTTGCTCTACAAATCGTTAATTCTCTCTAAGATTAAACCTAACGGTGGTAAATTGTTTAAATGCTGATTTCTAGAGTTGTATATACGATCATAATTTTAGGCTGGGTTTGTCTCAGCTCGGTTGCGCAGACCACAACAACTGTCGTACCATTTTTAAACCTCATGCCGGATGCCAGGGCATCGGCAATGGGAGATGCGGGTGTTGCTATGCAACCTGATGCCAATTCAATAAGCATCAATGCTTCCAAATTGGTATTTATCCCTCAGAGGTTTGGCTTTTCAGCATCCTACAGTCCCTGGTTAAAAAGCCTGGCTCCAGATATGAATTTAAGCTACCTCAGTGCTTTTATCAAGCCGGACGAAAAAAGCGGTCTTGCTGCTTCTATGCGCTATTTTTCTCTTGGTTCCATCCAGTATACAGGCCAGGATCGGCAGGATCTGGGTAGCTACAAACCTGTGCAACTTGCCCTTGATGCGGCTTATTCACGGAAACTTGGTGATAATCTGTCCATTGGTACTGCCTTTAGGTACATCGTAAGTACCGGATATGCATCCAGGCTTGAAGGATCAGAAAGTATTCCAGCCATCAAAGCGGTCGCCGCAGATGTTTCTGCATACTACGTCCAACCTGTACTCCTTTTCGGTTCCGAAGCAACGATTTCAGCTGGCTTGAATCTTTCTAATATTGCCCGGGCCATCAAATTCAAAAATGATGCGAACACCTATTACTTGCCTACAAATATAAAATTGGGAACCGCAGCAAGTTTTCAACTTGATGATGTGAACGAGTTCAGTTTTGCAGTCGATCTAAATCAGCTTCTGAATCCTCCACAGTACATGAATGCAGGCTTAGCTAAAACATACAGCAATAAACCGGCTGCTTTGAAGAAGATAACTTTAGGTGGCGGATTTGAATACTTGTACGACAAGCAATTCGCAGTGAGAGCGGGCTATTTGTATGAAAATCCGCAGGTTGGTGACCGCCGTTACCCGACGCTTGGAGCCGGATTCAAATTCAACATGCTTAATCTTGATGTATCCTATCTTGCCGCAAGCATTCAAAAATCTCCACTGGCCGGTAGTCTAAGGTTTACATTAATGTTTACTTTTGACCAGGAATAAGCAAGTTCCAAGATAATTTTAAAGACTTGCCGCTAAGCTTTTGGTAAAATACTTGATCCTAATATACAGTTTAAAATTCCTGCAGCCCAAGAGGATGCATAACAATTATACATATGAAAATTAAAGTAGGCTTCGGCTTTGATGTGCACCAGTTAAGAGACAACCATCCTTTTATTGTTGGAGGAGTAGATTTAGCTCATCATAAGGGCGCTTTCGGACATTCAGATGCAGACGTACTTTTACATGCAATATGCGATGCCTTGCTTGGAGCAGCCAACCTGAGAGACATTGGCTTCCATTTCAAGAATACAGATCCGCAATGGAAAGGAATCAGCAGCATTATTCTCTTAAAGGAAACTGTTAAGCTGTTAACTGCCAAAGGATTTGAAGTGGGCAACATCGATGCCATGCTTTGTCTTGAAGCTCCCAAGATCAATCCGCATATCCCGCAGATGCAAATCAACATTGCTGAAGCTATTGGCATTAGTGTAGATGATATTTCAATCAAAGCAACCACAAACGAAACCATGGGATTTATTGGTCGAGAAGAAGGCGTCGTTGCTTATGCCGTGTGTTTAATAGAGAAAATTAGTATAAACAATTAAGTTCTACGGCTGGTTAATAATGGAAAACCCGCGTTATGAAAAACTTACTTAAATCTCATTTTGCACTTGCCACCTTGTTTTTATCCCTGTCTGCTTGTACTATGGGAGATAAAGGAAGTGAGAAAGTTACCGATTCCAGTAGTATTGATACTTCGCAAACTTCCGGTGGAACAGGAGGATCGTCAGAAAGTGTTGATTCTTCATCAATTGATACCGCTGCTACGCCAGGAAATGTTAGCCGGGATACAAGCCAGAAAAACCGTTCTGGAAACAGTGCTGCAGATTACAAACCAAAAAAATAGCTAAAAAGAAAGCCAGTGATCAAATCACTGGCTTTCTTTTTAGCTTATTACGGCAGCTGATACGCCTATTAACTTCGCAGTAAACGATTAGATTTTACCTTTAAAAGTGACTGTATATCAGAAACCCCCTTCTAATCTTCCAAATAGCCAAACTTGCCCTGGTTGTAGTCGCTAATCGCTTGTTGTATCTCTTCCGGCTTATTCATCAGGAAAGGACCATACTGCGCAATCGGTTCATCAATGGGTTTTCCGCTTAGTACCAGTACAATACTATCTTTCAATGCTTCAATCTCGAAATCTGTCCCTTTGTGTTTGAAATAGACAAATTGGTCGGCATTTACTACCGTACTCCCATTTACCCGCACTTCCCCTTCAATAATCAGAATTCCTGTATTGTAAGTTTCGGGAAGATCAAACGAAGCTTTTCCGCCCTGGCTTAATCTGGCGTTGTACACGTCCATCGGACTAAAAGTACTTACCGCGCCTGCAACATCCTTATAATTTCCTGCTATAACTTCAATTCTGCCATCGTTATTTGGCAATAAGTAAAAGGGTAGGTCGGCATGTTTAATGCCCTGATACTTCGGTTTACTCATCTTATGGATAGCCGGTAGGTTCACCCAGAGCTGTACCATTTGAAAAGGACCGCCTGCTTTGCTGTAGTTTTCTTCATGGTATTCTTTGTGAAGAATACCACTGGCGGCAGTCATCCATTGTACGTCGCCGGGATAGATCGTTCCGCTGTTACCAGCACTATCGTGGTGCGCAACAGCACCATGATAAGCAATCGTCACCGTTTCAAAGCCGCGATGGGGGTGTACACCTACACCCCGAGGCTGAGTACGGGCAGAAAACTCAATCTTTGCATTGTAATCCAACATAAAGAAAGGACTCATTTTAATCTTGTGCCCACTCGGGAAAAAATTATGCACCCTGAAACCGTCACCAACCATGTGCGGTGCAGGCGGATCTAAGACCAAATCAATTTCTTTCATTTTGAACCTTTTTTATTTGAAGCAGCCTTGAAGGACTAGCTGGAAGAAAACTTCCTGAATACTAAGCTTGTTTTATAAACTGAAGTTCACCAACAAGACGTACTTCATCACTTAACATAACGCCACCAGTTTCCAGTGCGGCATTGTAAGTTAAGCCCCAGTCGCTTCTTTTTATTTTGCCATTTATTGTAAAACCAGCCTTCGTATTTCCCCATGGATCTACTGCAGTTCCGCCAAATTCTACATTCAAAGTGATAAACTTTGTCACACCCTTCATTGTAAGATTGCCGTTTAATTTATAGTCATCTCCAGTTTGCACCAGGGAAGTCGATTCAAAGCTTATTGTCGGGTATTCTGCTGCGTCAAAGAAGTCGCCTGTAACCAGGTGGTTGTCTCGGTCTGTGTTGCCGGTATGTATAGATGCCACTTCAGCTGCAAATGACGCTTTACCAGTTTCAAAATCATCACCTTCAGTCTCTAATTCAGCGGTAAACTTGGTGAAGCTGCCCGTAACGGTAGTGATCATTAAGTGTTTCACTTTAAACTGTAATTCGCTGTGTGTTGGATCAAGAACCCATTTTGTAGTTGCCATAATTGTTTTTTGTTATTGGTTAATAATTGTATAACAAAGTTAAGGCCTGAGTGTTACGGACGCATTGATGTAGGATAAGAATTTGCGAGCTTAAAAGAATTAGGGCCTAAAATGTTTGCTTGCGAGATCTTTGCGTACCCGGCTCAAAGATTCGGGCGTTATCCCGAGGTAAGAGGCGATCATCCATTGCGGAACACGAAGTGTTAAGTTTGGGTACAGCTTAATAAAATCCAAATAACGCTCCTCCGCGGTAGCACTCAGGAGCATATTAATCCGTTTCTGCATAAAGCGGATGGCGTTATTTAGCATGGTGCTGTTTAAGGTTTCAAATCCGTCGACATGTTTTGACACCGTCAGGAAGTAATCTTTTGGTATGATGACAGCTGAGGTGGTTTCAATTGCATCGATGTTAAACTCTGAAAGTTCGTTAAAAAGGCTGTTCCTTTCAGACAACCACCAGTATTCCGGTGCAAATTGGATGATGTGCACCTTTCCCTTGCTATCAATCGAATAGCTGCGCATCAAACCGTCTAGAACAAAATAAGTTCTGGAGCAAAGCTCGCCTTGTGATAGGATAATATCGTTTTTTTGAAAAGTTTTTACTTTGAGGTCTTTCGATATCAGCTCAAACTGCTCGTCTGTTAGTGGTAGACGTTTCTGAAGGTAACTCTTAAACTTTTCAAGCATATAAGCAAAATCTATTTCTTTCCTACTTCAATATTAGAAAAGTCTATACCGCATTTGCAGTTAGATCCACACCCCGGCTTTTTAGATGAGAAGATGGAGCGGTATAGCAGGCGTGCAATATAGAATAAAGCGCCGGCAAATAATGCAATAACCAATATGGTTTGAATGTCCATGACACAAAAATAATTATTCATGGCGCCCGAAGCGTCTCATGAAAGTAAATTTAAGGCTCCATCAAGCCAACGGTTCCGCCAACCCAATCGAAATCTTTATTGTACCGTACACCGATCATTTTTCCCCTGCTTAAGCGCGCCAGGTTAATACACAATTTAGGCTCTTCATCATCAGCCCAAACATACAATAAACGAATTTCAGCCTTCACGCCGCCAGAAGGAGAGGCCACCACAGGTTCATAGCTTACCTTTTTCTGAAGGATCCAGTTTTGCGGATCAACAATCTTCTCGATATCAGCAATAGTGATGTCAATCTTAACCCCGATGCCCGCAAATGAAAACAACGGTTTCAATACATAATCTTCCAGATTCTCAGGTAAAGTTTCAATCTGATCTAAGAACAGTGTTTCTGGTATGTAGGTACTATTAAGCAAAGGCATGGTGTACTTACTAACCCTGTAAAACCAGTTTGGATGTGTTACCCATTCCAGCTCAAGTGATGGATCTCTTGGATCAAAAAACTCCTTAAACAAGTCTGTATCGTCAGCAACTTCGTCAAAGATCAACCGGTTGTAGATTCTTTTGATCTGCACATGAACCCCATTTTCCGAGTAATAGATCTTTTTGCCATCCTTAAATATATCCTTCAAGTTTACAATCTTGATCCCCAAATGCTTGGCAGTAATGTAAAAATCAATGGCAGTTTTTTGGTCTGGAGCATCAATGTCCATCAAGGCCACGTGCTTGGGCTCGTGGTCGCCAACAATCACTTTCCTTAGTAATTCAATGTAGCTGCCCTGATCCATGCCTGGGAAAAAGGGTGTTAGATCATCAGGCAGATCGTAATTTTTTTTAAAGCAATTTGCCAGATGCATCTGAAAAAAATACAAGGATGGAAATCCCTGCATTTCGATCAGTTTAGGACTAAGCTGTCCTTGTTCATCTTTGCAAATCCCAAAATCAAGAGCAATAAAGTGCGGGTGGTTGTTTTCAAATGGCACTTCCCACCTAAATGGAATAGCCGCATCTGTTAAGGATTTGAAGTCTGGACGTTTTATAAAATCTATAATCTCCTGTCCGGCTGTTACCAGCATGTCCCTCAGCTCCCTTGGTATAAATATCGGAGTTTCTGCTACTCTAAAGTCAATAGGGGGATAACCATCCTCCAGTTCCTGGAGAAACTTTTGATATTTTTCTTCAGTAAAGCCGGCGTTAAAATTATCCCGATATTCCTTTATCATAGTATTGCTTCTAGTTGCGAATGGACTGCTTCGTTCAGAAAGTTGGGAAGTAGTATAGTTTGCGTAAATCTGATTCTTGCTGGATCATCCAGACTCTCCAGCATATCATGGTATTTCTCCTCGCCGTGATTTTCTATAATCGTATTCTTCTTCTCGTCTTTCAGTAAATACATTTTCATACCCACAGGGTCAGCTTCCGGGTGAAACTGCGTTCCGACAATCTCATTGGTAAAGCGGATGGCCATGATGCAGCGCTCCAAATCAACGTTTTCTCTTTCCTTTTCCAACGCAAGTATTTTAGCTCCGAAGCCTTCAAATGCTGCAGCATTGGGTTCTATAACCTGCCAGTCGCGGCTATCAACCGAAAAGAACGGATCCGTTAAGGCGCCAAAAATCGAGTCCTGCTTACCCTCTTCTGTCAAGTTTATTGGAAAGATCCCAAAAGCATTGGATTTCCGCTGCGTAACATTTCCCAGTCCGAATTTGACGCATGCAAGCTGAAAGGAATGACAGATCAGAAAAAGATATTTCTTTTCCTGATCGTTCTCCTCATTGTATATTTTAATTTGCTCAAGAAAGTCGAAGAACAGGTTCTCCCAACGTTCACCTGTACCTTCAAGTGGGCTTCCTGGCCCTCCTGTAGAAAAGTAAATGTTATACTCCAATCCCGGAATCTCTTCTTTTTGTCTTAAGTCAAATATGTCTAATGAAAATTCGACATCATTATTTTGTTGGTACAACGACAATATCTCCTTTATCCCGCGCATCCCCTGATTGGCTTGGCCATTGTTCATATCTATAATGGCTACCTTCAACTTCATTCTACTCATCTTTTTATTTTGCCCCTATTAATGTTTGGCTGGTTATGTAATCTACAACCGACTCAAAGTTACCGGTTTGTTCGTAAACCGCCAACTGCCTGTCGGCACCTGTACCGTTTTCCAGAATTTTAAGTACATAATTTACGTCTGCCCTGCAACCCAGTTCATCAACCACATCGTCAATGAAATCAAGCAGTTCCAAGATCAGATTTCTGCAGTTCACTTCAATTTCCTTACCAAAGTCTATCAGATTACCGTCAATTCCGTATCTGGCAGCCCGCCATTTGTTCTCATTGATCAGGGCTCTGGAATAGTTGATGAAAGACATGTTTTGGAGTCTTAGCTTATACAGCTTTGCACATAAGGCCTGAAACAAAGCTGTAAAAGCCATGGTTTCATCAATAAGCATGGGGCAATCGCAAATTCGGAATTCAATGGTCTGAAAGAATGGGTGCACCCGGATGTCCCACCAGATCTTTTTGGCATTGTCAATGCAATTGGTCTTTATGAGAAGTTTGACATAATTATCATAATCCTCGATGCTATTGAAGATGTCCGGAATGCCAGTTCTTGGAAACTTGTCAAAGATTTTTGTTCTATAAGACTTATATCCAGTATTTCTAGACTCCCAAAAAGGTGAATTCGTAGAAAGCGCAAAAACATGAGGCAGGAAATACCTGACTTGGTTTGCAATGTGAACGGCAAGTTCCCTGGATTGAAAACCTACATGCACATGTAAGCCGAAGATGAGGTTGGACCTGGCTGCTTCCTGAAGTTCATTCACAATTTCGTTATACCGTGGATGCTCGGTAATCAATTGTTTTTCCCAGTGAGAGAAAGGATGGGTACCAGAAGCACCAATCCGCAACCCTTGTTCGCCTGCCAGCTGAGATACAGTGTAACGCAGCTGGGAAATCTCTTTACGCGCCTCATCTGTGCTCCGGCAAATGCCAGTTCCAACTTCAACTACCGCCTGGTGCATTTCTGCTTTAACCTGGTCTTTATGGATCTTTTGTGCGGCATCTACAATCCGCTGATCATGTGAAGTCAGTTCTCTTGTAACCGGGTCGACAACCATGTACTCTTCTTCAACCCCAATGGTAAATTCGTTTTTCATGTTTCGAAGCGTATATGGTCCTTATTTTTTGGCGCTTGTTTTCTTTGCTTTTGAAGCCGGTGCTTTTGCGACTGGTGCTTTTGCGGCAGTATCATCTGAATCTACGGCCTTTGCTGCTGCCTTTTTGCTAGTTGATTTCGCAGGCTTAGCTTCTTTATCAACTGGCTTGGCTTCTTTGGCTGCAGGTTTGTCCGCCTTGTCTGCTACAAGGTTTGCATCTTCAGCCCTGCTCTTTTTAGCGGCTTTACTTGATTTGCCTTTTGCCGCCTTTGCCGGTGCTTCCTTTACCGGTTCCAATTCTACAGGCGCAGCAACTTCTTCGGTAATATCCCCAACGGCTGGTGCTTTAACCTTTGGTGCCTGTTTAGCAGAGCCCTTCACGTACTCACCCCAGGTTAGGTTATCCTGCCCATCTTTGTGTGCTCTTGCGCGTTCAATTGCATACTGAGCAGAGGTTTCAATTACCCAGTCAAAATTTTCTTGTCCTACGCTGGTTACCTCGGCATCTGGTGCTGGGTTGCAGAAATCTATAGCGTAAGGTATTCCGTCACGTACGGCGAATTCCACAGTATTGAAATCATAACCCAATTGCTGGTTTAAGGTGATCACATAATCATGGATCGTTTTCAGCAAAGCCTCACTTGAGGGTGCATTATCTACCGCATACCGCAAGTGGAACTCATTTCTTGGTTCATATTGCATGATCCGCACATATTTGCCGCCAATGCAATAGCACCTGTAGTACTCATCAAACTGAATTTCTTCCTGCAACATCATTACCGACTGCTTGGTCAGCTTGTGTTTCTCAAAGAATTCTTCTTTGTCGTTCAGCTTGTATACGTCCTTCCAACCGCCGCCATCAAAGGGTTTCATGTATGCCGGAAATCCAGTATACTCGAATATCGCTTCCCAATCCAGCGGATAGGCTAAATTTGAAAAGGATTCTTCAGTGGTATCTGAAGGATGCTCCCGCGATGGGATCAAGGCCGTCTTTGGAACGGGTATGCCCAATCTTACCGCTAAGGCATTGTTGAAGAACTTTTCATCGGCACTCCACCAAAATGGATTATTTATAACAGCTGTTCCGGTACTAGCTGCATTCTTGAGGGCAGCGCGGTAGAACGGAACATCCTGAGAGATGCGGTCAATAATTACGGCATAATCCAAAGGTTCGCCCTGAAAGATCTTGTCGATCTGCACGAATTCCGCCAGGAATTCGCCATTTGCAAGCTCATTGACGCGCTTAACAAATGCCTCTGGGAAGGATCTTTCTTTTCCGAATAGGATTCCAATTTTTTTCATGATAAATAGGTTAATCTTAGCTTCTTTATATCTTTCTAATTGTTTAGATTCTTGCAATGTATTCCGGAAACATTTGTCTCCAGACTGGCCAGTCATGATCTGCGTTGTGTTTAATATCAAGCAGATGATGTATGCCTTTTCTGCTCAGTATTCCCGATAGATGCTCATTGTATCCCCGACAGATGTCCCTGTCTGTTGTTCCCAAAACAATGTCCATTTCCCACAATGCCGAATGGTTGTCGTTGGGCAGAAAATCAACCGGATTGTTGTAATACACGTCTTCATTATAAAATCCGTCAAGCTGACCAGTTATATCGAAGGCACCACTCATGCTAAACATGTGGTTAACAATCCACGGATGTCTAAAGGCGAAATTAGCGGCATGATATCCGCCAAAGCTGCAGCCTGCGGTAGTAACTTTATCATAGCCCGTGTCATTCTTAGCCCTGGATACGACTTCTTCGAAAATCATTCTATCATACCACATATGATTTTTGATCCGCTCAGCCGGGTGTATATCCTTGTTGTATAAACTTATTTCGTCAATTCCATCCGGACAATAAATCTTTATTCTTCCCGCGTTTACGTAATAGGCTACGCTATCAATCAGTTTAAAGTCCTTGTTTTCATAGTACCTCCCTTTGCTTGTTGGAAATAATATAACTGGCTGACCAGCATGGCCGAAAGTCAGCATGTCTATATCCCGGTTAAGGTTTGGACTATACCACTTTATGTATTCCTCTTGCATTCTTACTATTTGGTTTTAAGTTAGGAAAGAACAATTTCATTAACAAGAAGACGGCTCCTTTTGTTACCGAATCCAGTCAAATTATATTTTAAACTCAACATCCGCAATAAAATCTGAATAATCATAAATTTGGAAAACTATTTGTGAGTTGAAATGCTCTAAACATTTAAAGCCCTTATGTCCCCTTCCGAATTCACAATTACAGTAAACAAAGTAAAATCAAGTAAATTAAAGAGGGAAGTCGAGTTCTTAATTCTAAAACCCGCCGTCCTCAAAGGCAATGAGGAACTAAATCTTTTGTTGTTAAACGATGGGCAGGACGCTGAAGGACTGCACCTAAGAGAAACGCTTAGTTACCTGTTCATCAACGGAGTAATTGATCCGGTGATTGTGGTGGCCATAAAAGCATCAGACGACCGCATGCAGGAATATGGCGTGGCCGGCATTCCAGATTACTTAAGGCGGGGCGCAAAAGCAGATCAATATGCCGCCTTCGTTGTTGAAGAGCTTCTACCACTAATAGAAAAGAAAATTGTGCAGCCAATAAACGGGCGCCGCGCTATTGCCGGATGCTCTATGGGTGGATTGAGTGCCTTTGACATTGCCTGGAATCACTTTAATGCCTTCGATGCCGTGGGTGTATTCTCCGGTTCTTTTTGGTGGAGACGAAAAGACCTGAATGATGGATATCAACCCTCTGATCGGATAATGCAACAGGTTGTGCGTGATACTGAAGGCAAACCGGACTTGAAATTTTGGATCATGACGGGGACTGAGGATGAGACCGAAGACCGAAACCACAATTTCATAATTGACTCCATAGATGATGCCATTGATTTGATCAAAGAGTTGCACAGTAAAGGATATAAGCAGGGGCAGGATATCAGCTATTATGAAATGGTTGGCGGTAAACATGACGTGCCTACCTGGGCTAAGGTCATGCCTGCTTTTCTGACCTGGGCATTCCCGCGACGTACACATTTTTGATTTTTACATTACATTGCCCTAGCTAATAGGCTGATATATTCAAAAAAAAGCCATATCTTTGCGCCAAATTACAGGCGCATTTTATGCAAAAAATTAGAAACATAGCTATTATAGCACACGTTGACCACGGTAAAACCACTTTGGTTGATAAAATTTTACACACTTGTTCTGTTTTTCGTGATAACGAGCAAACAGGTGATTTAATTCTTGATAATAATGATCTGGAACGCGAACGAGGAATTACCATCGTTTCGAAAAACGTTTCCGTACAGTATAAAGACGTTAAGATTAACATCATGGACACTCCTGGTCACGCGGATTTCGGCGGTGAAGTAGAGCGGGTGTTGAAAATGGCCGACGGCGTATTGCTGTTGTGTGACGCTTTTGAAGGTGCAATGCCTCAAACACGTTTCGTAACACAAAAAGCACTGGCTTTAGGATTAAAACCTATTGTTGTTGTAAATAAAGTCGATAAAGAAAACTGCCGTCCTGAAGAGGTATATGAACAAATCTTTGAATTGTTCTACAACCTTGAAGCGACTGAAGATCAATTGGACTTCCCTGTAATCTACGGTTCATCTAAACAAGGATGGATGAGTACAGACTACAATAAACCAACCACAGATATTTTTGCTTTGTTGGATGCGGTAATCGAATCTATTCCACCTGCACCAACCAACGAAGGTACACTTCAAATGCAGATCACCTCTTTAGATTATTCATCTTTTGTAGGTCGTATCGCAATTGGTCGTGTTCACCGTGGCAGCATTAAAGAAAACCAACCGGTTACGTTGATCAAACGTGATGGTAAAATGGTTAAATCAAGAGTAAAAGAACTTTATACTTTTGAAGGTCTGGGTAAAATTAGAGCTACAGAAGTAAAATCAGGTGATATCTGCGCAGTAGTTGGTATTGATGGTTTTGATATCGGTGATACAATCGCAGATTTCGATGCTCCGGAGCAACTACCTGTTATCAGCATTGATGAGCCTACAATGAACATGTTGTTCACCATCAATAACTCTCCATTCTTCGGTAAAGAAGGTAAGTTTGTTACTTCACAACGTTTAAGAGAACGTTTGTACAAGGAGATGGAAAAAAATCTTGCCCTTAAAGTAGTAGAGACTGAATCTCCTGATGCTTACTTGGTATATGGAAGAGGTATTCTGCATTTATCGGTATTGATCGAAACCATGCGTCGTGAAGGTTATGAGATACAAGTTGGTCAGCCACAAGTTATCATCAAAGAAATTGATGGTAAAAAATGTGAGCCGATTGAAACATTGATCGTTGATGTACCCGGCGAGGTTGCTGGTAAAGTAATTGAATTGGTAACCCAACGTAAAGGTGAGTTGTTGATCATGGAACCAAAAGGTGACTTACAGCATTTGGAATTTGATATTCCTGCACGTGGTATCATTGGTTTAAGAAATAACGTTTTAACAGCTACAGCTGGTGAAGCAATTATGGCTCACCGTTTCAAAGCTTACGAGCCTTGGAAAGGTGTAATACCTGGAAGATTGAGTGGCGTTTTGGTTTCCATGGATAAAGGAAATACAACAGCTTATTCTATTGACAAACTACAGGATCGCGGACGTTTCTTCGTTGATCCGGGAGTTGATGTTTACGAAGGTCAGATTGTTGGAGAGCACATACGTGATAACGACTTGGTTGTAAATATTGTTAAAGGTAAAGCCTTAACCAATATGCGTGCTTCAGGAACAGATGATAATGCCCGTATTGCACCGGCAATTAAATTCTCTCTGGAAGAAGCAATGGAATACATCCAGTCTGATGAGTACATTGAAGTTACTCCATTAAGCATGCGTTTACGTAAGATTCATTTAAATGAAAATGCACGTAAGATCAACGCTAAGTCTTACCAATAAATAATAGGTACCACGCTATAGCGTGTCCTACATAAGATTAAGCCTGCAAACAGCAATGTTTGCAGGCTTTTTTGTTGCTTAAACATGGCATTCTTCAAGCTACCCAGCCCTCGAAATTCTTACCTTTAACCCGTTAAATAATTTATTATGGAATCACTACAAGGAAAGAATGCAATTGTAACAGGAGCAGGCAAAGGCATTGGCCGTGCCATCGCAATTGCCTTGGCGCAGGAAGGTGTAAATGTCGGACTGCTAGCCAGAACTGAAGCCGACCTACAACGTGTAGCAGAGGAACTGAAGCAATATCAGGTAAAGACTACAATCGCCATTGTCGATGTGTCAAACATAGAGGAGGTTAATGCTGCGGTAGAAAAGGTTAAGGGAGAACTGGGTGCTATCGACATCTTAATAAACAATGCAGGTATCTCTTCCTTTGGATCTTTCATGGACCTGGAGCCTACGCGTTGGGAAGAGATTGTGAAGGTAAACCTATTCGGACCCTACTATGTAACCCGGGCAGTACTTCCTGAAATGAAACAGCGCAAGACTGGCGACATCATCAACATTTCTTCAACCGCAGGAAAGAACGGGGCTGCTGTGACAAGCGCTTATAGTGCATCAAAGTTTGCGTTAATTGGCATGTCGGAATCCTTAATGCAGGAAGTAAGAAAAGACAACATTCGTGTAAGTACCATGCTGCCAAGTACTGTGGCGACCGACATGGCAAAAGATTTGAACTTAACCGATGGAAATCCAGAACGGGTAATGCAACCGGAAGATTTCGCGGAACTTATTGTAGCGCAGCTGAAGTTGAACCGCAGAGTTTTTGTTAAAGAGGCTGGACTATGGTCCACCAATCCGTAACATAGTTGAATTAGTAAAAAGGGGGAGCATTGTTTGATGTTCCCCCTTTTTTTATTATTCCAGGTCGCGTAGCTTAGGCATGTTGTCCTTCATGAACGCCTTCAGCAAATTCTTCTACGATCTTGTCGTTAAATGCCGGCAAGTCTTTCGGACTTCTGCTTGTAACCAATCCCTGATCAACCACCACTTCTTCATCAACCCAATTTGCACCTGCATTCACCAGGTCAACCCGAACCGTCTGGAAGGATGTAAGCTTTCTG
>JAQBOT010000022.1 GCA_028287885.1 Pedobacter sp. | reverse complement strand
TAAGGCCATTGCTTATATTATAGAGAACAATCTGGATGAAAACTAGGGCAATAACAGCACTTTTCTTCACCCTGGTGATGTTGGGATCCTTTTTCTTGGTTGCAGATGTGTTTAGGGTATTTTACCTGTTGTTGAGTTTGGCAGGTTTATATGAGTTTTACAAGCTGGTAAATACAGCAGGGATTAAGCCCAATAAATTGCTTGGATTGTTGACGGGCTTCTTCGCTTTTGGGTACATGGCTGCCTTCTCGTTTTTTCCCTTTGATACCAAGTACTTGCTTTTAGCCGTTCCCGTAGCCTTTTTGGTGTTTATTCTGGAACTTTACCGTAAGGAGAAGAACCCATTTACGAATATTGGATACACCTTTCTCGGGCTTGTATTTGTGGTTGTTCCATTTGCATTTTTCTACAGATTGGGCTTTTTAGTTAACCTGGATTTCAATTATCATGTGCCGCTATCCTTCATGCTCATGCTTTGGGCGAGCGACACAGGTGCCTACCTGTTTGGTAGAAAACTTGGAAAAACGAAGCTTTTTGAACGCCATTCACCTAAGAAGACCTGGGAGGGTTTTGGAGGCGGGATCTTCATGAGCGTGCTGGTGGCTGTAATCGTTTCCTTCCTGTTCAAAGAAATTGCTTTGCCGGTTTGGGTGGGCATGGCCGTGATCATTGTAAGCCTTGGAACCCTGGGCGACCTGGTTGAATCCATGCTGAAAAGAAGCCTGGATGTAAAGGACTCAGGCACCCTGTTGCCCGGTCACGGGGGCTTGCTGGACCGTTTTGATGGTTTGTTGATTGCGGCGCCTATGGTTTACGTCTATCTCTACCTCCTGCTGAAGTAAAGTTAACCTGCTTGGATTTTGGATTGCCCTACTTGAACTTGTTCTTGTCTCTGAGCGGCTTTAAGAGGTATTCTAGCCCATTTAATTTGATTTCATACAAAGTGGCAATCATCTCCCCTAGTTTTCCCTGGGGGAAGCCCTCCATATGGAACCAAACCAGGTAAGTTTCAGGCAGGTCACACATAATCCAGCCTTTGTATTTCCCAAAGGGCATTCTCATCGTAACCAGGTCGTTCAGGATTTGTGGATTCATTGTTTATCGGATTACCATTTCAAGCATTTCTACCGCTTCATCAATGGTTTTTAGGTTTTCAAATGCAATACGCAAGCTGTCTTTAACTTCTTTCAGGTTGCATAGTCTAGGGTGCAGCTGCGCAAAATGCAGCACCTTATTGAACATGACAGAATCGAAGAAAGCTGATTGTTTATCGGCGATAAAGTATCCCCTGAGCACACCTTTCTTGTAGCTGATCTTTTCAAAAGCGAGCTTTTTAGCCACCCATTGTAAGCGAAGCACTTTTAGCATCGTATTTACCGGTTTTGGAACTGGGCCGAAACGGTCTTTCAGTGAGTTTTCAAAGGCTGCAAGCTGAGTCTCATTCTCTATCTTAGAAAGCTCTGTGTACAGGTTATATCGCTCGGTGATGTTGGTTACGTAATCATCCGGAATAAAGAGCTCCAGGTCGGTATCCACCTGTGTGAAGGTCACAAAAGGTCGGGCCGGTTCATCTTTAAACAATTCTTTAAATTCATCTCCCTTGAGTTCCTGAATGGCTTCATCGAGGATCTTGTGGTACATTTCAAAGCCGATCTCGGCGATAAAGCCACTTTGCTCTGCACCGAGCAGGTTTCCGCTTCCACGAATATCCAAATCCCGCATGGCGATGTTAAATCCGCTTCCGAGATCGGAGAATTCTTCAATGGCGCTTAAGCGTTTCCTGGCTTCGTTGGTTAAGGTAGATAAAGGTGGGCTAAGGAGGTAACAGAAGGCTTTTTTGTTTGACCGGCCTACCCTGCCACGCATCTGGTGAAGATCACTCAAACCGAACATGTGGGCATGGTTGATGATGATCGTATTGGCATTCGGAATGTCTAGTCCGGCTTCGATAATGGTGGTTGCGACAAGTACATCTTTGTCGCCGTTAATGAAATCAAGCATGACATCTTCCAGTGCATCGCCGTCCAGCTGTCCGTGGGCAATACCGATGCGGGCTTTTGGAACCAGGGTCTGGATCAATCCGCCAAGTTGTGGAAGATCGTGCACCCGGTTGTGAATGAAGAATACTTGTCCGCCGCGATCCAATTCAAACTGCACTGCTTCCTGGATCAGCTTATCGTTAAACACATGTAATTCTGTATTTACCGCCTGTCTGTTCGGTGGCGGCGTGCTCATAATGGAAAGATCCCTTGCTCCCATCAGCGAGAAGTGGAGTGTTCTTGGTATTGGTGTGGCGGTTAATGTTAGCGTATCTACATTGACGCGTAATGCCCTGAGTTTTTCTTTGGAGGTAACGCCGAACTTCTGTTCCTCATCAATGATCATGATGCCAAGATCTTTGAATTTGACATCCTTGCTAAGCAGGCGGTGTGTGCCAATGATGATATCGACCTTGCCTTCTGTCACACGTGCCAGGGTGTCTTTGATTTGCTTATTGGTCTTGAAGCGGTTGATGTAGTCGATGGTACATGGAAAGTCCTTTAGACGGCCTAAAAAGGTCTTATAATGCTGAAGGGCAAGGATGGTGGTTGGTACCAGGATAGCCGCTTGCTTGCCGTTCGCTACAGCCTTAAAAGCCGCACGAATGGCGATCTCCGTTTTACCGAAGCCCACGTCTCCGCAAACCAGACGATCCATAGGGAATGGAGCTTCCATGTCTCTTTTAACGTCGAGGGTTGCTTTTTCCTGATCCGGGGTATCCTCGTAAATAAATGAAGCCTCAAGTTCGGTCTCCAGGTAGCCATCCGGATCCATTGCTGTACCCACCTGCGCCTTTCTAAGCGCATAAAGCTTGATCAGGTCACGGGCAATATCCTTAACTTTTTTTTTAGTTGTTTTTTTCAGCTTGTCCCAGGCTTCTGTACCCAATTTGTTCATTTTGGGGGCTGTACCCTCCTTTCCGCTGTATTTTGCAATACGGTTCAAAGAGTTAATGTTGACGTACAGGAGGTCGTTGTCTGCGTAGACCAGTCGGATCATTTCCTGCGTTTTCCCGTTAACTTCCACCTTTTCCAGTCCGGCATATTTCCCAACCCCGTGATCGATGTGGGTGACGAAATCTCCGGGTTTTAAATCCCGCAGTTCTTTCAGCGTTATGGACTGACTGCGCTGATAGCCTCTTTTTAACTTGTATTTATAGAAGCGGTCGAAGATCTGGTGATCGGTATAGCAAGCCATGTGTTGCTGAGGATCAATAAACCCTTCTCTCAAGGTGATGTTAACCGGAACAAATTTGGCAGACTTATCTATATCATCCAGGATGGCATATAAACGTTCGGTCTGTTTGGTTGAGTTTGAGAAAATGAAGTTGTGTATGCCCTGCTTTTCGTTTTCTTTGATGTTATGAATGAGCAGGTTAAAATCTTTATTGAAGGATGGCTGAGGCTTTGTTTCGAATTGAATGACGTGTTCTGCCTTGTAAAAGAACTGTTTGCCGAATTCTACAAGCGGGAAGTCCTGAAGAATATCCGCAATGATCTTTTCATCAGAAAAGCCGAATTTGGGATCTATCCAGTCTTGGTTTTCCTGCTTTTCCTTCGCCGGCAAGGCTTTCCAAAGCTCAACAGCTTTCTTGTACCCTGCTTTTACGATGTCTAAAGTGAACTCTACATCTTTAATCCAAAGCTGTGTATCCTTGTCAATGTAGTCCAGCAGACTGATGTTGCTTTCATTCAAGTACTTGGATTGCACGTTAGGAATTATGGTAAGCGACTTAACGTCGTCGATAGAAAGTTGACTTTCAATATCAAAGGTCCGTATGCTTTCGATTACATCACCAAAGAACTCGATCCGGTATGGATGATCATTGGAGAAGGAGAAAATATCGACTATACCTCCGCGGATGGAGAATTGGCCAGGTTCGTAGACAAATTCTGTACGCTCAAACTCGTATTCAAAGAGAAATTCGTTGATGAACTCGATGCTCAGTTTCGCGTTGATGGAAATCTCAAGGGTGTTTTTCTCCAACACAGAGCGGTCGATTACTTTCTCGGAAAGTGCTTCTGGATAGGTGACAACGATTTTGCCGTATTCTGCATCGTGGTTTAATGTATTCAAAACCTCGGCGCGGCCCAGAACATTCGCCGTATCGATTTGTGTAAAATCAAAGCCTTTACGGTAAGAAGAAGGGAACAGCATGACCTGTTGGTCGAGCAGACTTTCCAAATCCGCCACGAAATAGGCGGCTTCTTCCCGGTCTGGTAAAATAAAGAGCAGTGGTTTATGGAGTAAGAAGTAGGAAGCAATTGCAATAGTTGCATCGGCGGAGCCCACGAGGCCTTTTAATTGGATTTTAGTTCCTTTGCCCTGGTTTAGGGCTTTTGCCAATGCCACTACGCGCTCATCTGTTTTGTAATTACTGAGTATGTCGCGTATGTTCACACACAAATGTAAGATTAATGATCTTTTAAAATGTAACAAAAGAGGTATTAATGCTTCTAAAATACAAATGAAAAGATGAAATTCTGGGCACAGATACCGTTAGAACTGCTTTTTTGGATGGGTGCATTGCTCATGCTTGGCAGCGCTGGTATGGGTACTCAGCTGGAAGAAAATCATTTTACGCTTTGCCCATTGGCAAATCTGGGTTTCAGCTGGTGTCCAGGATGTGGAATCGGCCGGTCCATTGGACTATTATTACAAGGGCAAGTTTTGGAGAGCTTTAAATACCATTGGTTTGGCTCCCCTGCACTCTTGATTATTTGTCACCGGATATACACACTAATGAGACTAGAATTGACTAAAAGAATTAAAGAAAAGGAGAAATGTTATGTTTGATTCACCGTTTATGACCTTGCCGGGTATCACACCCGAGGAATTCTCGTATTTGCAGACCGCAACTACAGGGTTCAGTGATCAACAATTAAGGGGATTCTTAATGATTTATGGCGGAAAAAGGAGAAACCCGGATGACATGCTTCTGTATTGTATCTTGGGCTTCTTTGTGCCGGGATTGGCGCGGTTCTTAGTGAACCAGATTGGGATGGGTATTTTGTACTTTTTCACCATAGGATTGTGTTTCATCGGAACGATTGTTGACTTGATAAATTACAAGAGTTTAACCTATGAGTACAACCAGCGCATGGTATTTGAA
>JAQBOT010000461.1 GCA_028287885.1 Pedobacter sp. | reverse complement strand
AGCAATGATATAACCAACTATTATATAACACTTCCTGCTACAAACATTGAAACTGCTTTTTGGTTGGAAAGTGATCGCATGCTTAGCCTCGCGTTTTCTGAGAAAAGTTTGGAGACACAACGCAATGTAGTTTGTGAGGAATTTAAACAACGCTATTTAAATCAGCCCTATGGCGATGTATGGTTGAAACTTCGCCCTTTAGCCTATAAACATCATCCATACCAATGGGCTACCATTGGGCAAGACCTGGCCCAAATAGAAAATGCACGTATGGAAGATGTTAAAGCATTTTTCCGTAAGCATTATACACCACAGAATGCCATCATGGTTGTTGGTGGCAATGTGAAGACAGAGGAAATAAAGGTCCTTGCTGAGAAATGGTTTGGTCCAATCCCAGCAGGGGAGAAATATGTTCGTGACTTACCTAAAGAACCTGTTCAAACTGAAGAACGTAAAGAGACCGTATTTGCAGATGTTCCATTAAATGCCATCTACATGGCCTTTAAAATGCCGGCACGTACAGATTCTTCCTATCAAACCTATGATCTGATGTCTGACATTCTTTCGCAGGGTCAATCATCGCGTTTGTATAACAGCCTGCTGAAAGAACAACAATTATTTAGCGACATACACGCGTATATCACAAGTAGTTTGGATGAAGGCCTATTTTTGATAGAGGGTAAACTTGTGGAGGGCGTCTCTGTAGATGCAGCTGAGGCTGCAATCTGGCAGGAACTGGAAAAGTTAAAAGAACAGGAAGTATCTGCAGATGAAATGACCAAAGTTAGAAACAAGTCTGAGTCTATTATGGTCTTTGCAGAACTAAGCTTATTGGATAAAGCCATGAACCTCGCTTATTTCGAATTGCTGGGGGATGCTGCGCTGTTAAATACAGAAATAGATAAATACCTTGCTGTAACTGGTAAAAGCATCTTAGATGCTGCCAATACTACCTTTATCAAGGAACAATGTTCAACTTTATACTATTTAATCGCTAAAGATGCTTAATCGTACCATAACACCTGAATTCAGACAGGTAAATGATATTAACTTTCTCGAACCGCAGAAACAATACCTCGAAAATGGTATTCCCGTTTTCACCATTAATGCCGGCAAGCAAGACCTTGTTCGCATCGAACTGATATTTGAAAATGTAAACTGGATTGAAGATAAACCATTACAGGCTATCGCCGTAAACCATTTAATTAATAATGGAACCACAACGCTAACCGCTAAAGAAATCGCCGAAAAAGTTGACTATTATGGAGCATTTTTACAAACCGAATATGGCGCTGATCAATCTAGTGTTAAGGTTTATACACTGAATAAACACCTGAGCGCTGTCTTACCCATATTACGCTCCATATTAATAGAAAGCATATTTCCTGAGCAAGAACTTGCCATCTTTGCTCAGAACCAGAAGCAGTCTTTACAGGTCAACTTGCAAAAGAACGACTTTTTAGCACGAAAGCATTTTGCTCATGTTCTTTTCGGTAACACAACTTATGGCTCTGATATTCAACTTTCCGATTATGACGACATTAAACGTCAGGACTTGTTGGATTATTTCCATGCGGCTTATAAACCTGAAAATTGTACAATTTTCGTCGCAGGTAAGTTTGGGCGCTCAGAGTTCGACCTGCTTAACGTTACCTTCGGTAAAGACTGGAAGAATCAGCTTTCGTCAAAGTTAAATAAATTTAAGTTCGACGGTAAAGGCGCAGGGGAGGTATTCCTGGAAAAGCCAGATGCTGTTCAGTCTGCCATTCGAATGGGCAGGCTTGCAATTAACCGGACTCATCCTGACTTCGCTGGATTACAAGTTCTAAACTGTCTCTTGGGCGGTTATTTTGGATCCAGGTTAATGGCAAATATACGCGAAGACAAAGGTTACACCTACGGGATAGGGTCTGCTGTTGTATCCTTACGTGATGCTGGGTACTTTTTCATAGCAACTGAAGTAGGCGCTGATGTTTGCGCAGCTGCATTAACGGAGATAGAAAAGGAAATTACTCTTCTAAAAACCGCAGAGGTAGAATCACCTGAGTTGGACTTAGTACGGAATTACATGCTTGGTTCTATGCTCGGTAGTCTTGAGAATGCATTTTCACATGTGGACAAGTTCAAGAACGTATACTTTTCAAATTTAGATTATCAATATTACGAGGACTATATTAAGATTGTGAAGACAATTACTCCGGACGAGATTCAGGAACTTGCAAGCAGGTATTTGGATTTTGACAATTTCACGAGGGTTATTGTGGGAAAGAAATAGCTTTCGTATCAATTATTATCAATAACGTAGCAGAAGATTCTTTCACAAAACCAAACTTAAGCCACTGTGTTATAGTTTCCAAATCCAACCTTATGTCCACAAACATTCTTGATACTGATAAACTAGTTTTTAAATTCAATCCGGATCTATCTGAGATCGACTGGACACATATGTGCGGGTTGTACTATAAGGTGAATTGGAGGACCCGGGTTGAAGAGGAGCTAGAGCCTGCTTTTCGCAAAAGTACATGGACTCTATTTGTTTATTCCGATGACAAGGTAATTGCTTTTGGTCGCACTGTTGATGACGGCAGGTACTATGCACAATTGGCAGATATCATCGTTGATCCAGATTTTCAAGGTCATGGATTGGGTAAAAAGATTGTGCGGATGCTAAATGAAAAGCTCATTAACTACCACTTTGTAACACTTACAGCAGCGCCCGGGAAAGGTGAATTTTATAGAAGTTTAGGTTGGAAGCTTCAGACAACCGCCTTTATATGGCCGCAAGGACCCAAACAACTGCGTCAGCATACCGACCATGAGGAACAATAATTGTCAGCTTTGCGTTAAAAAGCCTGGTATTGCTGGATTTGTTGTGTAATCATTATTTAATACGTAGTTTTGCCCGGCAAATAATAACTCTTAATTATTTGCTATGCAACTCGATCCACAAAAATTTATTGCTGAAGGACTAACGTACGATGACGTACTGTTGGTTCCTGCATATTCTGAAGTATTGCCACGTGACGTGGATACCAGTACTTACCTTACTAAGAAGATTCGTTTAAACGTTCCTGTGGTTTCTGCAGCAATGGATACTGTGACTGAGTCCGGATTGGCAATTGCTATCGCGCAGGCTGGAGGTATAGGTATGCTTCATAAGAACATGAGCATTGAACGTCAGGCAGAGGAGGTAAGGAAAGTTAAACGTTCTGAAAGCGGCATGATCCAAGACCCTGTTACCTTAGGCAAAAATGCGATGGTTTCAGACGCTTTTCAGATCATGAAGGAATATCGGATTGGCGGCATTCCCATTATTGATGCAGATAATAAACTTGTAGGCATCATCACAAATAGGGACTTGCGTTTTCAAAAGAATATGCAGCGTCCTATTTTCGAGGTTATGACCAAAGAGAACCTGATCACGGCACCACAGGGAACAACTCTGCTTCAGGCTGAAGAAATTTTACAAGATTATAAAATTGAAAAACTGCCTGTTGTTGATAATGAAGGTCGACTTGCCGGTCTAATCACATTTAAGGATATCCAAAAATATAAAAACTTTCCTAAAGCATGTAAAGATGAACATGGCCGTTTACGTGTAGGCGCTGCAGTAGGTGTTGCTGCAGACAATATAGACCGTGTTGCTGCCTTGGTTCAAGCCGGCGTAGACGTCGTTACGGTTGATACTGCACATGGACACTCAAAAGGCGTAATTGACATGGTTATTGCCATTAAGGCGAGATTTCCAGATCTACAGGTTATTGCAGGTAATATTGCAACTGCTGATGCTGCCCGCGCTTTAGCTGAAGCCGGCGCTGATGCTGTAAAAGTTGGAATTGGTCCGGGATCGATCTGTACAACACGGATCATCGCGGGTGTTGGCGTACCCCAGCTTTATGCTGTTTATGAATGCGCACAAGCATTGAAAGGCACAGGAATACCGGTAATTGCAGACGGTGGTATCAAGCAAACTGGCGATATTGTTAAGGCAATCGCAGCTGGTGCCAGCACCATTATGGCGGGCTCTCTATTTGCAGGCGTTGAAGAATCTCCGGGTGAGACCATCATCTATGAAGGACGTAAATTCAAGTCGTATCGTGGAATGGGATCTGTCGAAGCAATGCAGCATGGCTCAAAAGACCGCTATTTTCAGGATGATGAAGACGTAGTTACTAAACTTGTTCCAGAAGGTATTGTTGGCCGTGTCCCTTATAAAGGAACATTGGCCGAGGTTATTTACCAATATATCGGTGGTTTAAGAGCAGGCATGCACTACTGTGGTGCCGCAACAATCGACGCCTTGCAAGAGGCCAAATTCGTTAGGATCACAGCAGCGGGGATGAGAGAAAGTCACCCGCATGATATTTCCATCACCAAAGAAGCGCCAAATTATTCACGTTAGTTATAACGAAAATATCTCAAAAGAGCCTGTGTCAAAATATATGATTACAGGCTCTTTTTGCGTCTAATGGAGGTATAATAGTTGATTTTGCATGCTTTTTTCTATATTCATCTGTTATTTGAACAACATATTAGGATAATAGATGAAATCGATTTGTGTTTACTGTGGCGCCAACTTCAATGGCGATCCGAAACTTTTAAAAGTAATACAGGAGCTTGC
>JAQBOT010000459.1 GCA_028287885.1 Pedobacter sp. | reverse complement strand
GTGAAAGACTCCCTTACCAACCTCGATTTCATTTTAAAACGTAAGAAAAAGGATACGGTAAGCACAGGAAAGGTCGACCTTTCCGAACTTGCGCATAACCTCTTGAACCAATTCTATTACAAGGTTCCCGACAATATGGAGGTAAAAAACCTCTTGCTTAAATTTAACGACAACGATACAGCGAAACTTAGATTTCTAACCACAACGGCTACGATTGTAGACGGTGAATTGAAATCTAATATTCTGGTTAATGACAATGCGGCCACCTGGCATGTGAATGGCACGTTAAACCCTGGGAGCAAACAGTTAAACATTGCTTTTTTTGCAGATAACAAGAAGATTGAGCTGCCATACATAAACAATAAACTGCATGCCAAGGTAAGCTTTGATACGATCCGGACAGAAATGAAGGATGCAAGCTATTCTGGAGATGAGTTTAAAATCGTTGGGTCTTGGTCGGTAAAGAACTTTAGTTTGAACCAAGCAAAGATCGCCTCTAACGACATCGTGGTTCCATATGCGAGTATTGACGCGGAGATGGTTGTTGGATCCAACTACATCGCGCTAGACAGCGCCTCAACAGTGATGCTTAGAAAAGCAACGTTTCATCCTTTTCTGAAGTACACGCTTTCTCCGCATAAGATCTACGAAGTGAAGATCCATACCGAAAAACAGGATGCACAAACGTTCCTGGACGGCTTTCCTAAAGGTTTATTCGAGTCATTGGAGGGCCTGAAAGTATCGGGGCAGGTTCAATACGATTTAAACTTCCATTTGGACACCTCTATACCAGATAGTGTAAAGTTTAGTTCGACGTTAAAACCCTTTAATTTTAGAATACTAAAGTGGGGTGTTACAAACCTGCAAAAGATCAACAATACCTTTGTTTATACGCCATATGAATATGGAAAACCGATGCGCAATATTACCATCGGGCCATCAAACTCCAACTTTACACCGCTGAGCCAAATATCCAGTCACTTTAAGAATGCACTGTTGACATCAGAGGATCCATCATTTTTCACACACAAAGGGTTTGTAGAAGAATCCATACGTAAATCAATTGCAGTCAACTTTAAAGAAAAGCGTTTTGTGCGGGGCGGAAGTACAATTTCGATGCAGCTGGTGAAGAATGTGTTTTTGAGTCGGCAGAAAACATTGGCCAGAAAGGCAGAAGAGATTTTGATTGTATGGCTGATTGAGAACAACCGCCTGATCAGCAAAAACAGGATGCTGGAGGTTTACTTCAATATCATTGAGATGGGTAAGAACCTTTACGGGATTGGCGAGGCTTCCAGGTATTATTTCGGAAAAAGGCCATCAGAATTGAATGTAGGTGAAGGAATATTCCTAGCCAATATTGTTCCAAGGCCAAAAATTGCTATGCTTAAGTTTAATGGTGACGGTACTTTAAAAGACTATATGCGCCCATACTTTAGGTTTATGGGCAGGATTATGGCACGTCGAGGTTTAACTCCGCTAGATACAAATGGCTACGGGTTTTATGATGTGAGGCTCCGGGAAGGACTCCGGCAGTATCTACTTCCAGACACACTGCAGGTGGATACCAGTGCTTTCGATGTTGACGATGATCCACTTCCTTCAATAAATACACAGGATGAGTCTAAAAACATATTCGACCGTATTTTTGGCAGAAGCAGTAAGAAGGACACGGTGAATAGAAAGTCGGTACTCCCGGATACGGTAAAAACAAGGAAACAGTTGCGGGAAGAACGGCGGGCGAAGCGACGTCTGGAGAAAGAATTGGAACGCGCGAAGGATAATAATTAGGGTTAAGTAGAATGAACAAAATACAAGTTGCAGATAAGGAATTTGAAATTCTGCTTGAGAAAGACATCATTAACAAACGTACCAGGTTGATGGGCATTCAGTTGAATGTGGATTATGAGAACAGGTGTCCGATATTCATCGGTGTGCTTAACGGAAGTTTTCTATTCATGGCTGATCTTTTAAAAGAAATTACTGTTGCCTGCGAAGTAGATTTCATTAAAGTGGCTTCTTACAAGGGAACGGAAAGCAGTGGTTCTGTACAGGATCTATTGGGCTTACCAAATAACTTGCACAACCGCGACGTGATTCTGGTAGAAGATATTGTAGATACCGGATTAACATTGAAGCATATTCTGGAGAAAGTGCATTTGCAAAAGCCGGCTTCTATACGGGTTTGCTCTCTTTTATTTAAACCAGCGGCGCTACTAGAGCCTATTTCGGAGCTGGAATACGTTGGATTCGAGATCCCAAATGAATTCGTTGTGGGCTATGGATTAGATTATAATGGGCTTGGACGCAACTTAAATGATGTATACCGGGCGGTAGGCAGTGCGCCTATGCGGTGATATTAATATTTTTTCTCATTTTTGCGGAATAAGTTTACATCTATGACTATACACAAAGAGGGTTATACATCCCTTGCCGTTACCCTGCTTTTTATTTTTGTATTGAATGCTTTCATAGACTATAGATATGCGGACATAGCATGGTTAAGATGGCTTGCTTACGGGCTTTCAATCGTGTTGTTCTTAACTGTACTGCAATTTTTCAGAAATCCAAAGCGTAAGTTCGCTGCGGACGATAAGGTGATTATCTGCCCTGCAGACGGCAAAGTGGTGGTTATTGAAGAAACTGAAGAACTGGAGTATTTTAAAGATAAAAGGTTGCAGGTGTCTATTTTCATGTCGCCGGTAAACGTGCACATCAACCGAAATCCTATTTCAGGTGTAGTTAAATTCTTTAAATATCATCCTGGTAAATATCTGGCAGCCTGGAACCCGAAGTCATCAACAGAAAATGAACGTACCACGGTAGTTGTTGAACATGCAAATGGGACACCGATTCTATTCAGGCAAATAGCCGGTGCCTTGGCCAGAAGAATTGTATGGTATGTTAAAGAGGGCGATGCTGTAGAGCAGAGCAAGGAATTCGGATTTATTAAGTTTGGATCAAGAGTGGACCTCTTTCTGCCGGTTGGCACCAAGATAAACTTGGAATTGAACCAAATGGTTAAAGGTGGGATTACTGTATTGGGTGAACTAAACTAAGGTTATATTAAACTAAGGTTATAAACTGCCCTTGGGTTATAAAGGCATAAAAAAAGGGGACCATGGTCCCCTTTTTTTATGCCTATTAATTTTCTAAACCAGTTGTTTTAGTGCAATCTCGAAAGCAGTGGCAGAAAGCTTGGTCTTA
Organism: Pedobacter sp.; assembly: GCA_028287885.1. GTDB lineage: Bacteria > Bacteroidota > Bacteroidia > Sphingobacteriales > Sphingobacteriaceae > Pedobacter. Next base: position 13,930 of record JAQBOT010000459.1, on the reverse strand, counting down.
GCGGTTGACACCTCATACACTTTCCTTAAAGCTTTTTCTATGGTGTGAGAAGCATCGGTGAATATGGCTTCGTCACTCATTTCAACGTTTCGTTCCATTAGGTAAGCAAAAACCCGCGCCATTCCGCAGTTGGATATAAAATCAGGAATAAGAGCAACATTATTATCTGCATGCTCCATGATCTTCCCAAAAAATATTTCCTGATCTGCAAAAGGGACATTGGCGCCACAGGCGATCACTTCAAGTCCGCCCTTGATCAGTTGGTCCACTTCATGTTGTTTAACGAGTCTGGATGCCGCTGCCGGGACAAAGATCTCTACCTGTAGTTCCCAGATCTGTTTGTTGGCTTGTTCAAAAGGAATAAGATGATCTGCGACAAGCGTATTGCCGTTTCTGTTGTTAAACAAAGCAACGATCTCTTCCATGGTAAAACCTTCATGCTTGATCAATCCACCTACGCGGTCGATAATACCAACAACGTTGACGCCATTTTGCGCCAGGTAATATCCTGCAGCTGCAGCAACGTTACCCCATCCTTGAATAACAGCGCGCTTACCAGCAATATCTCCGCCCCAGATGTTATAGAAATGCCTGATGGACTCTGACACACCATAGCCCGTAATCATATCTGCTACAACGTATTTGCGTTTGAAATCTGGCGTATAGGTTAAATCTTCCAACACTTTCGATACTCCGTATCTCAATTGTCCGATCTGGTGAATTCTTTCGTTCTCTCTGGCATGGTAATGTCCATTGATCACGCCTTCCTGCGGATGCCACAGACCGTAGTTCTCCGTTATTGGGATAACTTCATGTATCTCGTCTATATTTAAGTCGCCACCGGTGCCGTAATAGCCTTTAAGCAAGGGCATGACTGCCTTATACCACCGCTCCAACACTTCACGCTTACGCGGATCTGCAGGATCGAAGTTTATACCCGATTTCGCACCACCAATTGCCGGCCCGGAAACTGTGAACTTTACTTCCATGGTTTTAGCCAGGGATTCCACTTCACGTTTGTCTAGCCCTTTACGCATCCGGGTACCGCCACCGGCCGCTCCACCCCGAAGCGAGTTGATCACTACCCAACCTTCAGCTTCAGTTTCGTTATCTTTCCATTCAAAGACGATCTCCGGTCGCTTTTCCTCGTACTTCTTTAACAGTTCCTTCATGTATATTGGCAGTTGCCCGATTTATTGCAAACAAAAAAACCTCCCCGAGATGATCGGGAAGGCTAAATATTTTCTAAGTGTTATATTAAACGCGTTTAGATTTAATACGAGCAGCTTTACCAGTTAAGGCACGTAGGTAGAATAATTTCGATCTACGAACTTTACCTACACTGTTTACCTCTACTTTGGCGATGTTAGGTGAATTCACAGGGAATATACGTTCCACACCTACGCCATTAGACATCTTACGAACAGTAAAGGTTTCGTTAGCACCTACGCTGTTACGTTGTAATACTACGCCTTGGTAAATTTGAATACGTTCTTTATTACCTTCGCGAATTTTATAGTGAACACTCACTGTATCTCCTGATTTGAATACAGGAAACTCATTTTTTGCGATTACCTGCTCTTCAACAAATTTTACTAAATCCATGATTTTAAGCTATTAAGCCGACTTTTTGTTGTTTAAAATCGGACTGCAATATTAGGAAAAATTATTTAATATTAAAAGCGATTTTTGATTTTTTCCACAATCTTTTACATTTCCACAAATGCAGACGCCACTAACTGAGTATCAGTTATACATCTACAGAAACTTGCTCCACCACCTGATGGTCTTCCTTGATGTAATCTTTTAAGTTTTTCATGTCCACCTGATAGTTCGCAAGCTCGCCTCTTTGCATACCAAAAAGTTGCTCAAGCATATTCGCCTTTTGTGCAGGTATATCTTCACGGTCAGACAGTCTGATGTCTCGCCAGTTGTAAATTGTGTTTGCAGATACGTTTAACAGCTTTGGTATAAGTTTAATCCCCACCTTATACTCCTTAACAGTAAGGCTTTCCAGGTATTCATTTATCTTATACTTTCTTTGATCTTGAGGCATATTGTGAAGCTTTGAATTTAGAATATTAAAATTAATATAAATATATGGGATGTTGTTACGTTATCATATAAAATCTTTATAAAAACTTAAAATACATCCAAATATTAGCTACTTAATCTAATTATTTGCTGTCAAAGCATCGAAATATGCACACAAGTGTAAATTTACGTGTGTAGGGAAGTTAACTTTTTTAATCTGCCAGGAGGTCAGGTCTTCTTTTCTGCGTGCGCAATAGGGCTTGCTCATGCCTCCATTCATTGATCTTGGCTTCATGGCCACTCAACAAAATGTCTGGCACCTTGTGCCCATTCCAGTCGGCCGGCCTGGTATAAATAGGTGCATCCAATAACTCGCCCTGAAAGCTGTCGGATAGCGCGGAAGTCTCATCGTTAAGCACGCCTGGAATAAGGCGCACAATGGCGTCTACAAGCACAGCTGCCGGCAACTCACCGCCCGAGAGAACGTAGTCGCCAATGGATATCTCTTTGGTAACGTATATATCGCGGATCCGTTGGTCAATACCTTTGTAGTGTCCACATAAGATCATGATGTTTCCCAGGCAGGATAATGAATTTGCCATGGTCTGATTTAACGTCGGGCCATCAGGAGTCATGAAGATGATCTCGTCGTATTCACGTTCTGCCTTAAGGGCTTCAATGCATTTCGAAAATGGCTCGATGGACATAACCATACCGCTGCCGCCACCGTAGGGATAGTCGTCTACGCTCTTCTGTTTGTTGGTTGCATAATCCCGAAGGTTATGCACGACAATTTCAGCAATGCCTTTCTTCTGAGCGCGCTGAAGTATAGAGTGCGCAAAGGGGCTCTCCAACAGGCCTGGAAGAACAGTAATGATATCAAAGCGCATGATTTAGTTGCTAAGGTAAATATCAAGTAAGCCTTCCGGCAGGTCAACAAGAATGGTTTGTTTGTCTTCATCAATCTCAACGATCATATCATCGTTAAGGGGAAACAAGACTTCCTTTTCTTTGAAGGCAACGGTTGCGACAAACTGCTGCGGGTATTCATTGATCTCTAGAATTTCGCCAAGTTCGCCATGAGTCTCGTCAGAGACAATGAATCCTTTCAGATCATTGTAATGGAAATCCTCTTCTGAACGATCAGGAAGCTTTGTTAGCGGCAGATAGATCTTTTTCTTAACCAATGGCTGCGCCTTATCAATGTGATCCACGTCATCCAGATAAATGTTGGCGGTTTGATTGGTCTGAAGCTTGTAGGTAGACACAAAGAAAGGGACCATTTTACCACTTATTTCGGCATATACCACATCAAGGTCCAACAACTCCGGTGCATCGTATTCAAAGAACAGCTGCAACTCGCCTTTCAACCCTTTTGTCTTGGTGATGTAACCGATGTAAAATGCTTCTTCTGATTTCATAATGTTTTTAAATAAAAATAGCGAAGACTCTGGCTACAGAACCTTCGCTATTCGTAAGGACAACAAAAATTATGCTTTGTTTTCCTCGGTTGATCCTTCAGCAGCAGGAGTTTCCGTTGCTTCTTCAGTAGCAGGAGTTTCTGTTGCTTCGTCAGCAGCAGGCTCTTCTACAGCTTCTTCAACTGGCGCATTTTTGATTGCTAATGCAGCAGCACGATCAGTGTTTTTCTTAGTTTCTGCAGCTAAAGCAAGTTTCCTGGCTTCTTCTTTAGAAGAAGTTAAACCTTCTTTTTTACCTTCGATTTTACCGCCTTTAGCGTCTAACCATTCAGCAAATTTAGCATCCGCTTGTTCTGCAGTTAAAGCACCTTTTTTAATACCACCTTCTAAGTGTTTTCTGTAAAGAACACCTTTGTAAGAAAGGATAGCACGACAAGTATCTGTAGGTTCAGCACCTTTAGTAACCCAGTCTAATGTTTTTTCGAAATTGATTTCGATGGTTGCAGGGTTGGTGTTTGGGTTGTATGAACCTAAACGCTCAATGAATTTACCATCTCTTGGAGAGCGTGAATCTGCTACTACCACGTGGAAAAAAGGTTTCCCTTTTTTACCGAATCTTTGCAATCTGATTTTAGTTGCCATTTTTCTATAAGTTTATGTATTCAACATAGTTCCCGGAGCTTCATGCTTGCGGGGATGCAAAAGTAAGTAAAATACTAATGATAAGCAACATGCATTTTCCAAAGACCTATTACAATGAAATTACCGGCTAACCGGCAGCAGCCCTGCGTTCTCGTTTTCAATGAATGCCAGATTAACATGCTATATTGATCGCCAAATGCTTGTTTTGTAAAACAATTATAGAAGCATAAACCTTTCAAATCAATGAAAATTAAGCAACATTTATAGAAGACAGAATATTTTGTAAACAATATGGAAGTATAAACCTTTCAAATCAAAGAATAATTAACAGCATATATTGCGGACAAAATATTTTTTGTAACACAATATGGAAGTATAAACCTTCCAATTCAACCCTATTTATTGAAACAGAATATTTTTACAAAACAATAAGGAAGCATAAACCTTTTTAATCGAAGAAAAATTAACAGGACATACTGAAGGCTAAATATTTTTGTAAAACAATATGGAAGTATAAGCCTTTCAAATCAAAGAATAATTTATGAGAATTGCGATAGACATGGACGAGGTGATTGCCGACCCGATCAGTAAATTTTTAGAACTATATAACCGGGACTTCGGTGTCCCATTGGATTTGGTACTTGACCCCGGCAAAGAAGTTCATCAACATGTTCCGGCTGATGTAAACCGTAAATGGTATGATTACATCAATGAAAAAGGGTTTTTCAGGAACTTACCGGTAATCCCTGGAAGTATTGAGGCCATCCAGAAATTGCAGGAGCAGCATGATGTTTATATCGCGACAGCAGCAATGGAGTTTAGAAATTCATTGGAAGACAAGTTTGACTGGCTGCAGGACCACTTTCCATTTATACCATGGACCAACATCATCTTCTGTGGTAATAAGGTGCTCGATGTAGATGTGCTTATAGATGACCGCATTAAGAACTTTGCAGATTTTAAGGGACGTCCCCTACTCTTTTCTTCTCCGCACAACTTATTGATTACAGATTATGAGCGTGTGGATACTTGGGACCAGGTACTAGAAAAGCTGCTGTAAATAAAAGAGGCTTGACATATATAAATGTCAAGCCTCTTTTATTTATGTGTGTAAAACTTATTTAATTGCAACAACTTGTTTTAATTACAACAACTTACCTGGTGTTAATAGGACAGTATATGTACCAGCTTTAACCAGGCTGGGGTGATTTCCTCTGCGTCAATATGTTTGATGGCCTGACCAAATGGGGTATAAACAATCTCTTTGTTGATCTCACCAACCATTTGACCGGAAAGTCCATTTAATAACCCTTCAACAGCCGAAACGCCTAAGCGACTTGCCAATACGCGATCCATGCAACTCGGCTTACCGCCACGCTGTATGTGCCCAAGTACGGAAACGCGGATGTCATAACTCGGGAACTTGCTTTTTAGTGCCTCACAGACATTGAAACCGCCGCCCAGGTCATCGCCTTCTGCCAATATGATAATTTTGGATGATTTATCCTGTCTGCCACTCTCCAGACGATCAATCAATCCCTGAATGCCCATTTTAGCCTCAGGTATAAGAATCGCCTCTGCTCCTACACCGATTCCGCTCCTTAAGGCGATTAAGCCTGAATCGCGCCCCATAACCTCAACGATAAAAAGACGGTTGTGCGATTCTGCAGTATCCCTGATTTTATCTACCGCGTTTACAACGGTGTTGATTGCTGTATCGTAACCAATGGTGAAGTCAGTACCTGCCAGGTCATTATCGATTGTCCCCGGCAAGCCAATCACGGGAATATTGAATTCATTGGAGAACAAATTTGCACCTGTAAAGGTTCCATCACCACCAATAACAACCAACGCATCTATGTTATTCTTAAGAAGTTGTTGATGTGCCAAAATCCGGCCTTCCGGAGTTCTAAATGCATCACTTCTTGCTGTTTTTAGTATTGTACCGCCTCTTTGAATAATGTTGGAAACGGATTTACGATCCATTGTTATAAAATCACCATGAACTACACCCTCATAGCCCCTTAAAATACCGGCCACTTCTAAATTGTAATATAGTCCTGCTCTTACGACTGCCCGAATAGCAGCGTTCATTCCTGGTGCATCACCACCTGATGTCAAAACACCTATTTTCTTAATCTTGTTCATTTACTTCTGCGCTGCTTTAAATGCATCTAAACCACTTTGCAAATACCCAGCAAAAGCTTTTGCCTCGTATAATGCACCCTGTGGTTGTACTAACGGTTTTAAATCTTGTCCAGCAAGGACATAAAATGGCTGCGAATTCGACCCATAAGTTGTAGCCTGGAAATCTCCGTTCCAATTTCCAAGATCAGTTGTGTTTCGCCTTAATATTTTTGAATAGTGTACTTTACTTTCCGGCATTTTTACCCCTCTTTCATCAACATAAAGTTGAATTAAGACATATTCTTCCTTAATTAACCGGCTAACTTCTGGCTCAATCCAGACTTTATCTTCCATTTTGCGGCAATTTACACAAGCATGGCCAGTAAAATCTATTAAAACTGGCTTTTTAACGCTTTTAGCATAAGAAAGCCCCTCCTCCAAGTCAAAAAAAGCATTAAACCCGTGTGGTGGATGTAAAAGATTATTGTATTTAACCTGTGCAGGGAATCTTAGATCAGAATTTGTGCCAGATGTATTGTCACCCAATATAAAATCCTGTGTATTTAAAGGTGGAGCAATGCCGCTAAGGATGTTGACTGGCGCTCCCCAAAGGCCAGGAACCATATATACAGCAAAGGAAAACGAAACCAGTGTAAAGAATAAACGCGGTACAGAGATGTAAGTCACGTCACTATCGTGTGAAAACCTCAACTTGCCTAGCAGGTAGAAGCCCATTAATACGAATATAACGATCCAAAGGGAAAGGAAAATTTCTCTATCAAACCATTCCCAGTGCCATACCAGGTCTGCTGCCGACAAAAACTTTAGCGCAAGCGCCAATTCCAAGAAGCCAAGGCAAACTTTAACGCTGTTTAACCAGCCCCCGGACTTCGGCATGCTGTTTAAGAAACCCGGAAATACGGCTGATAATGTAAAAGGAAGTGCCAATGCAAGCGCAAAGCCAGACATACCGATTGCCGGTGCTAGGATTTCGCCTTTTGAACTTGCCTGAACCAACAACGTTCCAATAATTGGCCCTGTGCATGAAAACGATACCAGTGCCAATGAGGCCGCCATAAAAAATATACCACCAAGCCCTTTAGAACTGTCTGATTTCTCATCGATCTTGTTAACGAAGGCGCTGGGCAACGTAATTTCGAATGTTCCGAAGAAGGAAATGGCAAAAACAACAAGTAAGATAAAGAATGCCAGATTAAACCACCCGCTGCTGCTAAGCTCATTCAGCTTTGCCGAACCAAAAAGTAAGGTGATTAACAACCCTAATGCAACATAGATAACAATAATTGAAGCGCCATAGATTAAGGCCTGCCCTATTCCCCGGCTGCGACTTCCAGCACGCTTTGTAAAATAACTTACAGTAAGCGGAACCATCGGGAAAATGCAAGGCATCAGGAATGCAATGAAGCCCCCAACGAGCCCTTCAATAAAGGTATTCCATAAAGTATTGGAGCTATCAGTGCTACTGGCGTTAGCTTGTTTAGTCGAAACTTTAGAGGTCGCCACGCTATCCTTAGTTAATGTTTCTGTCGAAATCGCATTCGCTGCACTGTCTTCTGCAGATCCGATCTCCGTAAACTGAAGATCATCAGCAACAACAGTAGTGTCTTGCTTTTGGATGAATCCGTAAGTATGCTCAGTATTTAACGCTATAAAACATAGCATTATGCCAAGCATTGAAACAAATTTTCTCATTAACTATAATTAAGGCGTGAAATTACTTATTATTTTTTTATTTCAGCTTCAACTCACTCAGCAGATATAGTTATGAAGCCTATTCTTTAATTTTTGATAAAAAAAAAGCGCTTCGAAACTCGGGCGCTCTAACTTTTTTGTACTAGAATGTACTACTTAACCTGGACGGTGAAAGCAACTTCGTCTGGCGGCAGACATTTACGGTCGTTACATACCATAAACTCCACTTTACCTTTTACAGCAGCAGATCCTTTGGGGATCTTAACTTTTTGCTGAAACACCACCTGTTTCTCAAAATAGCTTACGTTCATATTGAATACGTCCTCATGTTTTACAATGGGCTTAGGCTCTGCAGTTAATCCAACTTTTAAATAATCTCTTGAAGGATCGAAAGAAACTGTGGTTTTAACCGGTCCGCCGGCTTTTTGGTTAAGTGAATAAATGTGCCAGCCGTCCTGGATTGTTGCTTTCAGATATACGACAGCTTCAGTTTTACTGATCTTTTTTGCTGCGTAAGACCAGGTTACCGGATTGTCAATCTGGGCAAAAGCGCAGAATGCGGAGCTAAGTAGCAGTGCAAATAATAAAATGGTTGCTTTTCTCATTGTAAACTATTTATATATTGAATTTCTTTAAAATTGTATTCGTGTTCAACGCCCTTTATTAATAATACCAACAATCCTGCATCGGTTACATTGGTGATTCTTCCTTCAAAAACTTGATCACCTTGCTTATAGAGAGCATCTCTTTCATAATTCAGGAGGTTCGATACATAAGCCTCCTTAAGGTTCTTATAAGTCCCGGCTTTTAATTTTAAATAGCCACTTTCTATCTGACTGCAAATTTCCGCTAATAGTTGAATTAAATTAACATCTGCTTGTAATATTTGCCAGAGCGAGGTTGCCTTCCCATGAAGCAGATCGCCAAATTTTTGTTGATTAACGTTGAGGCCAACACCAACAATGGCTGACTTGTAGACAGTTCCGGAAAGTAGATTTTCAATTAAAATGCCACCAAGCTTTTGATTGTTGTAGTAAATATCATTGGGCCATTTGATAACAACTTGCGTATTTAAATATTTGTATAACGCATCTTTAATAGCGGTGCATACCAGCATATTCAAATTGAATTGTTCGTTAATTTTTAAGAAAACCGGCTTGAGTAGAACACTAAAGGTTAGATTTTTGTTTGGCTCGGCAACCCAAGTCATATCTTGTTGTCCGCGTCCGGCAAACTGTTCTTCTGCCATAATAACAGTCCCTTCGGCTACTGGCGCGGATTTTGACACCATAATCTTCAAATAAGTATTAGTAGAATCGACCTTTGATAAATTGATAAGATTTTGACCAACAAATAATGTTGAAAAAGTGTTATTTTGCAATTGTTGATTTTATATGGTTGTTATTCAAACATAAAACATTTAATGATAAAAAAGAAAATCGTAAACCTCTCTACATACCTCTCTGAAATAGCTGTCCACGGAATACAAGAAAAAAAAGGAAACGATATTGTTCGTCTGGATCTAAGAAAGCTTAACAGCTCCGTTTCTGATTATTTCATCGTTTGTAACGCGGATTCATCAAATCAGGTAAAAGCTATCGCTGATAGTGTGGAAGAGGAAATTTTTAAAACCACCCAAACCAATCCATGGCGAAAAGAAGGGCATGAAACTGCTGAATGGATCATATTGGATTATTTCGACGTTGTAGTTCATATTTTCAAAACCGAAAAGCGTGACTTCTACGGAATCGAAGATCTTTGGGGTGATGCTCAAGCGACGTCTTATCAGAGCGCCTAATTATTAAAACACACATTTGGAATTAAAGATGAAAGAAAAAGAAAATAGTAATAATAAACCCAAATTGATGAAGCGGATCCCCAATATCCCCAAGAAACCGCAAAAGGGATCAAAATTCAATATCTTCTGGGTTTATGCCGCAATTATTGTCGGCTTAATCTTAATGCAATTTCTGTTTAACACCGATACGAGCAAGCCTATTCCTTACCGTACATTCGAAACACAAATGCTGCTCCCTGGGGATGTGGAGAAAGTTGTCGCCTACAAATATGAAGACTTAGTTAGGGCAGATGTCTTTATCAAAAAAGACAGACTAAAACTGCCAAAGTACGAAGCATACCGAAACAAAGGTAATTTTGGAGCTGCCGACGGTCCTACAGTGTATTTCAATTCAGGCTCCATGGATGCTCTGGATACACAATTGAAAGAATCTCAAAAAGATGTTCCGGAGAATGAGCGAATTGCTGCCGTTAAGGAGACAAGACAAAGCACCTTCAATTCCTGGTTCTTTACCATCATCGTACCGGTTCTTCTATTCGTTGGCTTCTGGATTTTTATCATGCGCCGTATGGGCGGTGGTGCAGGCGGCGGTGGCGGCCAGATTTTCAATATTGGAAAGTCTAAAGCAACCCTGTTCGACAAAGAAAGCCAGGTAAATGTGACTTTTAACGATGTTGCTGGCCTGGAAGAAGCAAAACAGGAGGTAATGGAAATCGTCGATTTCCTTAAGAACCCTAAAAAATACACCAATCTTGGTGGAAAGATCCCTAAAGGCGCCTTGCTGGTTGGATCTCCGGGAACAGGTAAAACTCTATTGGCGAAAGCTGTAGCCGGAGAAGCTCAAGTACCATTCTTTTCGTTATCAGGTTCTGATTTCGTTGAAATGTTTGTGGGTGTTGGAGCTTCCAGGGTGCGTGATTTGTTCAAACAAGCAAAAGATAAGGCACCATGTATCATCTTTATTGATGAGGTTGATGCCATTGGCCGTGCACGTGGAAAAAACAGCATGATGGGTGGAAATGATGAGCGTGAAAACACGTTAAATCAACTGCTTGTTGAAATGGATGGATTCGGAACAGATTCTGGTATCATAATCCTTGCAGCCACCAACCGTCCCGATGTTTTGGATTCTGCATTATTGAGACCCGGACGTTTTGACAGACAAATTTCTATTGACAAGCCAGACTTAGTTGGTCGTGAGCAGATATTCAAGGTCCACTTGAAACCAATTAAAACCGCTGAAGTTGTAGACGCAAAGAAACTCTCTGCACAAACTCCAGGATTTGCTGGTGCTGAGATTGCAAACGTTTGTAATGAGGCTGCTTTAATCGCTGCAAGAAGGAATAAAGAGAATGTAGATATGCAGGACTTCCAGGATGCAATCGACCGTGTAATTGGTGGATTGGAGAAGAAGAACAAAATTATATCTCCAGAAGAAAAACGCATAGTTGCATATCATGAAGCTGGGCACGCGATAGCAGGCTGGTTCCTTGAACATGCAGATCCTTTGGTGAAGGTATCTATTGTGCCCCGTGGCGTTGCAGCCTTGGGTTACGCACAATACCTTCCAAAAGAACAGTTTTTATATACTACAGAGCAGTTAACCGACGGCATGTGCATGACCTTAGGAGGTCGTGTTGCTGAAGACATTGTATTCGGTAAGATATCTACTGGTGCGCAAAATGATTTAGAACGTATTACCAAACTGTCTTATGCCATGGTTACGATCTACGGTATGAATGATAAAGTCGGAAGCGTTTCTTTCCATGATCCACAAAACGAATACAACTTCAATAAGCCGTATTCTGAGAAGACTTCAGAACTTATAGACGTTGAGGTGCGTAACATCATCGCGAATGCCTATGAGGTTACAAAACAGCTTCTATTGGCAAAACGCGAGGGTCTTGAGAAACTAGCTCAAAAGCTTTTAGAAAAAGAGATCTTGTTTCAGGCTGACTTAGAAGAAATATTGGGCAAACGTCCGTTCGATAACCGTACCACTTACGATGAATTTGTTAACGGTACAGGTGATCAAACACCTGCTGCTGAAGGCCTTGTTCATGAAGGGGTAGGCGAAACTACAGATCCTAGCAAAATAATCATAAAAGCAGAGTCAAAAGCTTAATTCTGCATGCAGATAACCTTTAAATAAGTGGAATTATCCATTTAATCTATGCAGGAAAATATCTCTTCAAAGGAGTTAATGTTAAAAAAGATAAGGAAGGCCCTTCTGGAAAAGAGGGACATTCCTTATCTTAATTTAGAAGAATCTCCAGTCTACAAAAAAAACGAAGAACTTCTTGAAGTGCTGTTTGCGGAAGAACTCACTGCCGTATCAGGTAACTTTATTTTTTGCGAGAACGGAATAGATTTCATTGAAAACATCCTGGAACTAGCCGACAAATTTAAATGGCGAAAGATCTATTGCTGGGAACCTGAATTACAGGAGCTTCTCTCACACTACGAATTTCCCTTTTACGAGACCGACAAAGACTTCGAAATGGCTGAGGTAGGTATTACCCTCTGTGAAGCTTTAATTGCGCGCAATGGCTCGGTAATGGTCTCGAACAACAATGCTGCAGGTCGTCGCCTGAGCATCTTCCCCCACTATCACATTGTTATTGCAAGAACCGGTCAGTTGGTTCTTGATCTTAAGGATGCTTTTGAATTGCTTAAAAGCAAATACGGCACCCAAATTCCCTCCATGGTCAGCACGATCACTGGACCAAGCCGTACTGCGGATATCGAAAAGACACTTGTTTTAGGAGCCCACGGACCTAAAGAATTGTTCGTTTTTTTGGTCGATGATTTCTCTTAATTTGTAAGTTTACTAAAATAACAGTAATTTTATACGCTATACCAAAACAGTATACGGTACAAAATGCGCAATACAACCTCTTTTTACTCATCTATTATCGGCACAGGCTCTTATATACCTGAAAATGTAATACACGGAAATTCTTTCCTGGAGTCGGCCTTCTTTGAGAATGGCCTTAAGATCGACAAAGACATTAGTGAAATAATCAGCAAGTTTTCAGAGATCACTGAAATTACCGAACGTCGTTATGTTGACGACAATCTGGTGAGTAGTGATATAGGAAAAATTGCAGCTGAAAAGGCAATCGCAGATTCAGGCATAGACCCTGAATCACTTGATTGCATTATATTCTGCCACAACTTCGGAGATGTACGCCTAGGTACAAACCGCATGGATATCTTGCCTGCTTTAGCCGCAAAGGTTAAACAAAGCATAGGCATCAACAATCCGGATTGCGTAGCCTACGATCTCATCTTCGGATGTCCGGGATGGGTGCAAGGTTGCATTCAGGCAGATTACCTTATCCGTAGCGGAGATGCAAAACGCGTGCTCGTTATTGGTTCAGAGACCTTATCGCGAATCATCGATCCGCATGATCGCGACAGCATGATTTTTTCTGATGGTGCTGGTGCTGTCGTTTTAGAGGCAACAGCTTCAGACGAGCCTACAGGGATCCTTGCGCACAAGACAGAGTCATTCTCCGTTAGCCATGGTTCTCTGCTGGTTATGGGAAAAAGCAATAACCCAGAACACAACAGGGAAAATTCCTACTTGAAAATGAACGGACGCAAGCTCTATGAATTTGCAGTCATCAACGTTCCCCAAGTGGTGAAGAAGGCCATAGATAAAGCAAACCTGCACATTACAGACATCAAGACGGTGTTTATTCACCAGGCAAATGGTAAAATGGATCAGGCCATCATGAAACGCCTGTTTAAATTATATGATTTGGATGCTGTGCCTGAAAAGCTTGTACCAATGACCATATCTTGGCTTGGGAACAGTTCAGTGGCAACAATACCAACCTTGCTGGATTTGGTTCGAAAAGGAAAAGTGGAGGGATACCAGGTAAAGAAAGGTGAATATGCCGTTTTTGCTTCGGTAGGTGCTGGTATGCACATCAACGCTTTTGTATATAAGTTTTAGGCTTTAAAGGCAAGCTAGCGGCCTTAAACCATGACACCAACCCAAAGACATCTTAAAACAAAAAATGCGATTAGAGAACCTCTAATCGCATTTTTTGTATATTGTGAAAGCTTAAACGATTGCCAATTCCTGAGTTAATGCCTCATCAACAAGGATTCTGCCACAGTGCTCGCAAACAATGATTTTCTTGCGTTGGCGGATGTCCAATTGCCTTTGAGGAGGAATCTGGTT
>JAQBOT010000455.1 GCA_028287885.1 Pedobacter sp. | reverse complement strand
TGTCCTGCTGAAAATATCTTTATTGTAACCAACCAAATATATGTAAACCTTGTCAAGGCCCAAATACCAGGTATTTCTGAAAACCAGATCCTTGCTGAGCCTATTATGCGCAATACAGCACCCTGTATCGCTTACGGTTCAATGAAGATTTCGCAGATTAATCCAAATGCCACGATCGTGGTTGCTCCATCCGACCATACGATCGCAAATCAAGATGGGTTTATCGCTGCAATTGAGCAGTCGCTAAAAGCAGCAGCAGAAAACGACTGCCTTATTACTTTAGGGATAAAGCCCAGCAGACCAGACACGGGTTACGGCTACATCCAATACACAGAAAATAACCTAAAATCAGATCAGCACATCCATAAGGTTAAACTTTTCACAGAAAAGCCGAATCTGGACCTGGCTAAATCCTTTCTGCAGAGTGGCGACTTCCTTTGGAACGCAGGCATATTCATCTGGTCAGCGCGGTCGATAAACAGCTCATTTCGTAAGCATCTTCCGGAAATGTTCGACATCTTTCAGTCTGGACATTCCCTTTATAACACTAAAGATGAGTTTAGCTTTATTGGGAATGCCTATCTGCAATGCACCAACATTTCAATTGATTTTGGGATAATGGAGAAAGCGGACAACGTGTACGTTTTACCGACGGACTTTGGCTGGTCAGACTTGGGAACCTGGGCTTCTATCTATGATATGGCTGAGAAAGATTATGTAGGAAACGCAGTCATTCCGTCTGAACAGGTCATGATGTTTAATTCTTCCAATTGCATGGTAAACGTGCCTAAAGAAAAACTGGTGATTTTGCAGGGTTTGCACGACTACATTGTGGTGGAGTGCAACAACACCTTGCTTATTTGCCCGAGACCGGAAGAGCAAAGCGTAAAGCAAATTGTCGCCGACGTAAAGTCTAGATTTGGAAATAAATTCATTTAAAACATAGAAGGAACCGCAGATTTCCCGTTGCTTTTGCAATTATCTAAACCTGATTGTAAATCTAAACCTGATTGTAAATAAAGAAAAAAGGTAGAAGGAATCGGAGTTATCCTGTTCTTTCTACCTTTTTGCTTGATTAATATGACTTACGCTGGAGGGACCGGGTTTCTTTGTCGTATTGCCTCATATAAAATGACACCCGTCGATACTGAAACATTCAGCGAGCTAATTTCACCAAACATAGGGATCTTCGCAAGGTGATTGGCCATACGCATAATCTCGTTTGAAATTCCCTCATCCTCTGCACCCATGACGATCGCCGTCGGTAAAGTATAATCCGGAGCGTAAATTAAGTCATTCGTTTTTTCGGTACAGGCTACAATCTGTAAGCCACATTCCTGTAAAAACAATGCTGTTTTATGCAGACTTGTATGCCGACAAACTGGGATGCTGAACAAGGCGCCGGCTGAGGTTTTGATCGCATCTGCATTAATCTGTGCAGAATTTTTCGTTGGCACAACTATGGCGTGAACTCCTGTACAGGCAGCGGTTCTTGCAATTGCACCCATATTCCGAACGTCTGTGATTCCATCCAGAATCAGAATCAAAGGAGTCTCTCCTTTCTCATATATTGCCGGGATGATGTCTTCGATCTTTTGAAAAGCAATCGATGAAATAACCGCAATAACCCCCTGATGGTTTTTCTGGCTCATTCGGTTAAGTTTCTCCACCGGAACATGATGAACCGGAGCATCCACTTCCTTTAAGTACGATTTTAGTTCTGTAATTAGCTCACCAGTTAAGCTTCGTTGCAGATAGATACTTTCTATGTCTTTCCCCGCTTTAATTGCCTCAATTACAGCATGTATACCAAATATAAACTCATTATTTTCTTTAGGTCTCGGAGACCTTTTAAACTTATCCATTCAGTTCTTATTATGCCACAAAAATACTTCAAATAATAGGAATAATCGCATCCTTATTTTCCGGTCGAACTTCAGCGTTATCAACAGCCAAGTGTTGAAAAACATTTAAATTCCTAGGTTTAAACAGCAATTCTGGTATCCGAAGCTATCAATAATGTTAAGAAAGAATTCCTGTCGGCTCCGTTATTTTCTATAGTTTTGTATAATGATAATCGATAATGGTAACCAAAGCCAGGAGCGCTCTAACTTTAGCACTCCGCGCAAAAACAGACTCAACAATCCGGTGAGCACGATGGGCAAAATTCCCCCACAAGCCATTGATCTTGAAGAAGCTGTGTTGGGTGCATTGATGTTAGAAAAGGACGCGCTTTCTACAGTAATCGATATCCTAAAACCTGAAGTTTTCTATCAGGAATCTCATAAAAAGATATTTGAAGCAATTCAAGTATTGTTTCAGAAGTCAAAACCCGTTGATATTTTGACTGTCACCTCAGAACTAAGAACCTTAGGTTTGTTAGAAATGGTGGGCGGTGCCTATTATATCACGAACTTGACGAACCGGGTTGCTTCTGCAGCGAACATTGAATACCATGCAAGGATTATTTCCCAAAAGTACATCCAGCGTGAGTTGATCCGAATATCTTCTGAGATTATCCAAAACGCTTACGAGGATACAACAGACATATTTGACTTGCTTGACCACGCCGAAAAGAATCTTTTTGATATTGCCCAAAACAACCTGCGTAGAGATACCCAGAAAATGGATGAGATCATAAAGCAGTCTTTAGCTACGTTGGAGGAGCTTCGTACAAAAACCGA
>JAQBOT010000409.1 GCA_028287885.1 Pedobacter sp. | reverse complement strand
TTGAAATACTCAAAGCTAAATATGGCAACCAGGCTAATCCAAAGAAAGGTAAAATAGCTTTCAAAAGGTATGTATGCTAATTTAAGTTCTATCGTTTGTGCGGCTGTATAATTGTAAATTGAAAGCTGGTTTTCGGGAATGAAGATCAAAAGAAACACGATCAATGCGGCAGCGTAAGCACGGTAGAAATGCAACATAAAACGCAGTCGGCTTTTATATTCAACATAGAACAAGGTTAGAAGCAACAAACTAAACGTTATAATAGCTAGGCCTTTGTCGTATGCAAAGAATATCATAGCGATACTTAAGCCCATTATCATATTACTAATCGACAACGAATACTTATCAGCTTTAACAAAAGGAAAAGCCACGTTTAAAGCCATATAAATTACAAGCAAAGCATACGGCAGGACAAATGACAACAGAATTGGTTCTACAGGGATGCCACTTACATTAACATTGCTTAAGTATTCATGTTGAAACGTCAAGATACCCTGCTTATTGAATATTATAAAAAGCAGCAGGTTGAAAAGGCCAGCGATAGCCACAGCAGCAAGGATGGGCTTGGAGGAACTGAACGCCTTAAATCGAAAAGCTATAAATGTTAGAACAATGATAGCCGCGATGATGAAGGCTAGGAATAAAAAGGTCATTTGCTACGTGTTTGTCGGCAAAAGTAACTTTTTATGTCGATTAATGATCCATTTGCATGTCCGTTACATTACCAGGTGCCACGTCGGATAACATAAAAAAAGCGCCTAACTACAACGTTAAGCGCTTTCCTTTAATGATATCTTTCTTTTATACGATATCTGCACCTAAAATATCTTTCGAATAAGTTTTCAAGTACTTCTTCAAAATTTGGCGGGCAACGTGAATCCGAGTTTTAACAGTTCCAATTGGAATATCTAGTATTTCTGCAATCTCATGGTACTTATATCCCTCAAAGTATTTTATGAATGGAACATAATATTCTGGCTGAAGTGTTGCAAGCGCTTTATTGATATCCCCAATGATAAACTTGCTGTCGCTTGTGTTCTTTGTGGCACTGTAGTGTAAGTTTGAAGATGAGATCTCCTCAGATTGCGTGATCAAAGAGTTCGTCTTGACAAGACGTCGGTAATTGTTGATGAACGTATTTTTCATTATGGTAAATAACCATCCTTTGAGGTTGGTTCCTTCTTTAAATTTGCTATAGTAGGTTACTGCTTTCAACATTGTGTCCTGCACTAAATCGTTAGCGTCTTCAACGTCCTTTGTAAAATTTAAAGCGAATGACTGTAAGGAACCGGAGTGGTTGTTTAACTGAAGGTTGAATTCATTCTTTGTCATAATGTTTAAGTTTTAAGGTTAAGGCATTATAAACCAGGGTGTTTTAGTTGTGGCTGCCCAGATTTGTTTAATGTTATCTACTCAACTTTATACAACATATGTACCAAAATCAAGAACAGCTCTTATTCAAGTACAAATACCAAGGCAAACGAAAGAAATGTCAGGATTTAAAGTATATTCACCTCTCTCTCGAGCCGAATTTCATATTTTGCCTCAACAGTATTAATAATATGTTCCGAAAATTCATACACTTCAGATCCAGTTGCTGAGCCATGATTTACAAGCACCAGAGCCTGGTTTTTCCATGTCCCAGTTTGCCCTGAGATCATCCCTTTAAATCCACACTGCTCAATTAGCCAACCCGCGGCAATTTTGAAAGTATCATTTCCAAAAGGATAGCTAACAACATTCGGAAAGTCGAGTATGAGTTTCTCATACCTTGTATGATCAATTACCGGATTCTTAAAAAAACTTCCTGCATTACCAATTGTAGAAGGATCGGGCAACTTACTTACCCTGATCTCTGAAACCACCGAAGAGATGTCTGCTATGCTGGGCTGCAAGATCTGCCTTTTTTCAAGTTCAGTCTGAATTGCACCGTATTGAACATTAAGTTTCGGCGACTTACTCAATTTGAACGTGACTGCGGTTATAATGTACTTGCCTTTTAGATCCCTTTTAAAAACACTGTCCCTATATCCAAATGCACATTCTTCATATTTAAATTCTTTTTCTGCTCCAGTGTTAACCTCTAAAGCCTTACAAGAATAAAACACGTCTTTCAACTCGACTCCATAAGCACCGATATTTTGGATAGGAGAAGCACCAACTGTACCTGGAATTAACGATAAATTTTCCAGACCCGCATACTCGTTGTTAACGGCATACATGACCAGATCGTTCCAAACTACACCGGCACCTGCCGTTATAAATATATCATTACCTTGTTCAACGGTATGAATTCCGGATATACTCATCTTAATCACCAAGCCTTCGAAATCTTGCGTGAATAAAATATTACTCCCGCCCCCTACAACTAATAATGGTTGATTTTTTGTTGTATTAGATTGCAACAACTCCCAAAGTTCCTTTTCTGTTGTGATATTTACAAACAAACTGGCTTTTACATCTATACCAAACGTATTGAATTTTTTTAAGGAAACGTTCTCTTCTACTAAGGGGCCCATGTATGATTTTGTGATCTGCAGCAAAGGTAATTTAATGAACATGAATAGAATATTGTTTAAGCTAATATTTAGATTTTTCATATTTTACGGGTTGATTGTAAAGTGACGTTGGCTGATAAGGCCTTTTCAGGCTTGATAAAACATGGAAAACCAGGATAAAAAAAGACAACTCATTATTGATGCTGCACTAGTCAGATTCGCTCACTACGGCTTATCGAAAACAACAATGACCGATATTGCAAAGGACATCTCCTTTTCAAAAGCATTGTTGTACTACTATTTTCCTGACAAATTATCCTTGTATGTCAGCGTTATAGAATACCTACTGCTAACAGTCAGCAAAGACGTAATAAAATCAATCGAAAAAACAAAGACTGCCACTGATGGAATCCTTACCCTTTTGCAAAAGCGGCAAGGATACATTCAAAAATACTACACACTTATGGAGTTTAGCAAGTTGGCAGGCCCTGATCTGCCGGCAGATCTTGGCGAGAAGTTTTCAAAAGCAAGGGCATTTGAACTCCGTATCATTGCTTCCTTATTAAGCAGAGGCGTCACAACTGCAGAATTTGTTATTGACGATGTACAAACTACTACCGAAATCTTCATTGACGCCCTCTTGGGTATCCACCACAACATCTTAAACAAAGACCGGAATATCTGCCCAAGCAAGGACCAGTTTAAACAAATCTTTATCAAAGAAAAGAAGTTTGCTGAAATCTTTCTTGCGGGATTAAAGCCCCGTTAATTGTCATCAAACTGTTAAGTTACTGCAATTTACAATTCAGAATTACCAACTGAAGATTATGGTTGTATTTTTGACCAAAAGAAACGAAAAGTCAAAAGGTAAAAAGGTAGGATGGTAGAGACAGACAAGAAAAGAGACCAAATAATTGAAGGTGCAATAAAGCGCTTTATCCATTTTGGCATAAATAAAACTACGATGAACGAGATAGCGGACGACCTTTCGGTATCAAAACCGTCTTTGTATTACTATTTCCCGGATAAAACGAGCTTGATTATAGGTGTCTTAGATAAAGTGTTTAATGATTTCTTTGAAATCGTTGATAAAGAATTAGATGAAAATGCAAACATTGAGAAGACCTTGCTAAACTTAATAGAAGTTGGGCATCGTTTTTTTCAAAAGTACTATATGCTTCATTTAAGTGGTGGCAGTCCGGATTCTTCATTGAACTCTCCGGAAGTTAGAAATCACATCATGGAGATGAAAAAACGAAATCAGGCACTTCATGCTAGGATCTTCCAAAAAGCCGCTGAAAAGGGCGAAATAGTAGAAGCAGATCTAGATAAAATTGCAGACCTGTATCTAGCTAGTCAGTCTGGCATTACTTCACTTTGCATCATGCAGGGCAATAAGGATCTATTCCCCGGGAAAAAAGAGCTTAAGGACATGCTGGAGAAACAAATGCACCTATGCCAGATCTTTTTACAAGGCTTAAAAAATAATAACCAATAAAGCAATCGGAATGAAGAGTAAAAGAATGTTAAAAATTGTCCCACTGATCCTTGTTGGATTACTCCTATCCAACTTTGGAATGGCTCAACAACAATTAACGCTTAAGGATGCGGTGAATTATGCCGTACAAAACAGTGTTAATGTTCGTAAAGCAAAACTGGATATTGCCGGTGGAAAATATAAAACCGAAGAGATTAGATCTCGTGCGCTTCCGCAAATCTCTGGAACAGGAACACTAAACTACAACCCCATCATCGGTCAGCTGGTTGTGGGTGACATAAGTTTTCAGTTGGGAAGAAACTGGAACGCTTCAGGTGGTGTACAGCTTAGCCAGGAATTGTTTAACCAACAGGTTTTTACAGGGCTGAAGGCTGCCAAAACGAGTGAAAGTTACTATAGCCTTTTGGCTAGCTTGACTGAGGAACAAATTATTGAGCAGGTAGCCAATAACTATTTTCAGGTTTTAGTTAACAGACAGCAACTAAATGTTATCGATACAAACATTAAGAATGTAAGAGTTATAGAAAAGATAATCACCAATCAGTTTAAAAACGGGTTGGCTAAGAAAATCGATGTGGACCGCATTAGAGTAAACCTGACCAACTTGCAAAATCAACGTGAGCAAAGTGCAAATGGCGTTACCCAACTTGAAAACCAATTAAAGTTCTTTATGGGCATGCCAGTAGAAAACAGCATTATATTGCCACCGACAGAATTGACTGAAGTGCAAAGCTTACCGGTTTTTCCAGATACAGTAAACCTAAGCGGACGAACCGAAATCAGACTGCTGGATATACAAAGGGAACTATACACTTTGCAGCGCAAGGCATATATATCTGAATACTACCCAAGCTTGTCTTTGAATGGCAACTACTCCTACTCGGGACAAAGTGATAAATTTGACTTATTTAAAAGCAAAAATAGCAGCGCCTTTTGGTATGATGCTTCGGCAATTGGCGTAACGTTAAAGGTCCCTATTTTTAATGGATTTGCGACCCGAGCACGGGTGAGACAAGCCAATGTTGACATCCTTAAAAATGAGGAAGACAGAAGGGAGACTACAAACAACTTGAATCTTGCTTACGAGAATGCAAAAATTCAGTTGAGAAATAGCTTGAACACGATCAATTCACAGCGCCAGAACGTGACGCTTGCACAGGAAATATACAAAAGCACTCAAAACAACTATAATAACGGGCTGGCAGCATTGACGGATGTGCTTGATACGGAGAATGCGCTTACGGAAGCTCAAAATAGTTACACGCAGGCTTTGTTGAACTACAGGATTGCCGAAATACAGTTAATCAAATCAAACGGAAATATAAAATCACTATTAAAATGAAAAGAGGAATAATAATAGCGCTTGTAATTTTAGTTACCCTGGTAACTATAGGGCTTGTGTTAAATAACAACAAGAAAAAGAATGACGCAAAAACCGCAATAGTTTCTCAAGGTAGTGGTGCCGTTAGTGTACGTGTAGCAGGCGTTAGCAAACAACCCGTTGATTTGGATTTTAGTGCAAATGGAACTTTCGTCCCTTTCACAGAACTAAACTTTCTATCGGAGAATGCTGGTCGTGTGTCAAAAATCTATGTAGATGAGGGAGATCGTGTTAGTAAAGGTCAGCCATTAGCCCGTATTGATGCAGAGATCCTAAACACAGACAGAGAAACCGCAGAAGCAACTTTACAGAATGCAGTTCGCGATGAGGCAAGATACAGGAGTTCATTTCAAACTGGCGGAGTAACTCAACAGCAATTGGATCAGGCACAATTGGCAGTTAAAAATGCTCGGTTGAGACTACAAAGCTCCCAACGCCATGTAAGTGATGCAACCATCAAGTCGCCCATCAATGGTATTGTCAATAAGCGGTACATTGAAGTAGGCGCATTTGTAAATACACAGGGCACGCAATTATTTGAATTGGTTGATGTATCCAAACTGAAATTACGAGTTAATGTAAATGAAAACCAGGTAGCTAACTTGAACGTTGGCAATCATGTTCAAATCAAATCCAACGTATTTCCTGCAGACACCTTTAATGGAAAAATCACATTTATTGCTGCTAAAGCAGATAACACTTTGAACTTTCCTATTGAAATTCGGGTTGAAAACAATAAAACCAATAAGATAAAAGCAGGTATGTACGGAACTGCTATTTTCAAGTTTCCGGCACAGCAGCCAACAATCACAGTTCCGCGTGGCGCTTTTATTGGCAGTGTAAGCAGCAACCAGATCTTTGTACTTGAGAATGGAAACAAAGCAAGAATACGCAAAGTGATAGCTGGACGTATCCTTGGTGAAAACGTCGAGATTATTGAGGGTTTAAAAGAAGGCGAAACAGCTATAGTAAGCGGACAGATCAATTTAGTAGACGGTAGCTTGGTATCACCAATAAAATAAATACTGTTAAAAAAAATATCAGATGAAAATAACAGAAATTTCAATCAAAAGGCCTTCATTGGTTATTGTGGTTTTTACCGCATTAACCTTGCTTGGACTGCTTAGCTACTTTTCGTTAAGCTACGAGCTGTTGCCAAAGTTCAGCAACAATGTTGTGTCTATTTCAACGATCTATCCTGGTGCATCACCAAATGAAGTTGAAAACACAGTTACCAAGAAAATCGAAGATGCGATTTCCTCCCTTGAGAACATCAAGAAGCTGAATGCCGTTTCTTACGAAAGCCTATCGGTGGTGACAATCACACTGAATGATAAAGCAAATGTGGATTTATCATTAAATGATGCCCAAAGGAAAGTTAACGCCATCCTTGCAAATCTGCCTACTGATGTAAAGCCGCCATCTCTAAGTAAGTTCTCCTTAGACGATCTTCCGGTTATCACGATGACGGCATCTGCAAATATGGACGATGCGACCTTTTTCGATTTAATTGATAAACGGATTGCGCCGGTGGTTTCCCGCGTTAGCGGTGTTGCGCAGGTTAACCTGGTAGGTGGACAAGCACGCGAAATTCAAGTAGGCTTAAATGCCGACAAACTGCAAGGATATGGATTGTCAGTACCTCAGGTACAGCAGGCAATCTTGTCTTCCAATTTGGATTTCCCTACAGGAAGTGTTAAAACCGAACAACAGGATATCTTGATCCGTTTGAGCGGTAAATATAAGACTGTCGACGAGCTTAGAAACTTGGTGGTAAGCACTGGAAAAGATGGCGCACAGATCAGATTATCTGACGTTGCAGATGTTCAAGACCGACAAAAAGAAGTTGAGAAACTTGCACGTGTTGACCGCAAAGGCGCTATTGCAATTCAAATTATCAAACAATCTGACGCCAACGCAGTGGAAGTAAGTAAAGGGGTTCACAAGATTATTGGAACCTTGATGGCGGATTACAAGGCAAATAATCTAAACATCAGCGTTGTAAACGATAGTTCAATCTTTACGTTGGAGTCTGCAGATGCGGTTATCCATGACTTAATCCTTGCGATCATTCTGGTGGCCTTCGTAATGCTTTTCTTCTTACACAGTTTGAGGAACGCATTAATCGTGATGGTCTCTATCCCGGCATCCTTAATTGCAACCTTTATTGGAATCAAGTTATTCGGTTTTACCTTAAACCTAATGTCCCTTTTGGGTCTATCCTTGGTTGTGGGTATCCTGGTGGATGATGCGATTGTGGTATTGGAAAACATCTACCGACATATGGAAATGGGCAAAAACCGTGTACGTGCGGCATATGATGCAACAAGCGAAATTGGTTTTACTGTTGTTTCAATTACTTTGGTAATCGTTGTGGTATTCTTCCCCATTGCGATAAGCACTGGCCTTGTATCAAATATATTGAGACAGTTTTGTGTCGTAGTAATCATGGCGACACTATTGTCGTTGGTTGCATCCTTTACTATTGTACCGCTTCTATCTTCAAGATTTGGAAAGCTGGAACGCATTGAAGGCAAGAACATTTTTGGTCGTTTTATCTTATGGTTC
>JAQBOT010000188.1 GCA_028287885.1 Pedobacter sp. | reverse complement strand
CATTTATTCTGATGAAGCTTGGATTATATGATTTTAACGGCACATCTACGCTTACCGCCTACCAGGTTGCTGCCATTCGTGTCCTATCTGCTGCGCTGATCATGTTGCCGGTTGTCATCAAGAAGATTAAAACTTTTCCTGTAGAACTTTGGGGTTATACTGCAGTTTCTGGATTCTTGGGCATCTTATTGCCGGCTTTTTTGTTCTGTGTAGCAGAAACAAAACTCGACAGTGCTTTAACCGGTACGTTGAATGCACTTGTCCCCTTCTTTGCTATCCTAATTGGGTATCTGGCTTTTAAAAATCAGATAAATAAATATCAAATCGTCGGCATCTTGGTGGGCTTCTTCGGTATTTTGATCCTGTTCGTTACCCAAAAGCAAAGTAGTTACGCTGATCTTGGCTATGCCGGATTCGTCCTGCTTGCTACATTCTTCTATGGCATTAACGCGAATATCGTAAAACAAAAACTTACCGGCATTTCCTCTCTGACAATCACGGCATTCAGCTTGTTTATCGTTGCATTCCCATCAGCGCTAATCTTATGGTTCTCTGGGTATTTTCAATTGCCATTACAACAACCTGCATACCTTCAATCCACGGCTGCATCCTGTGTGCTTGGGGTAGTAGGCACCGCATTAGCCTGGGTAATGTTCTATTTACTTGTGAAAAGAAGCACCGCACTATTTGCCAGCTCAGTTACTTTTCTGGTTCCGGTGATTGCTTTAGCCTGGGGCTGGGTTTATGGAGAATCGATCACCGTCTATGAGCTGGTCGGTTTACTTGTTATCTTATTTGGCGTCTACCAAATGCGCCGGGAGCCTCAGCTTTTATCATCCCCGGCGTTGGCCAGCAAGCTGAAACATTGATTCGCAATTTCACGCTCTTCATTGGTCTGTACCACCAGGATCTTAACGGCTGAGTCTCTAGTATTTATTTCAAAAATCTTGCCCTTGGAATTGTTGTTGCGGTCCTCATCCATCACCAAGCCCAGGTATTCCATTTCTGTACAAACAGCACTCCGCATTAGCTTGTCGTTTTCCCCTACTCCACCTGTAAACAATACCGCGTCAATTCCGTTAAGCACCGCAGCATAGGCACCTATGTATTTCTTTATGCGGTAGGCGTACAACTGAAGCGCAAGTTTTGCTTCCTCGCTCCCCGCAAGTGTAGCTTTATGCACATCGCGCATGTCATTAAATCCGGCTACACCAAACAAGCCCGAACCCTTGTTTAACATGTTGTTTATTTTTTCCGGGGTATTTCCTTCCTGTTCAAGCAAATGAAAGATCACCGAAGAATCAATGTCTCCGGAGCGAGTCCCCATCATTAAGCCGCTCAGCGGACTAAACCCCATGCTTGTGTCTATCGACTTACCTGATTTAACCGACGCCATGCTACATCCATTCCCCAAATGAATACTGATCACCTTCGCATCTGGATTGTTTAAATACTTCATAGCCTGACTACTTACATACTTATGGCTCGTTCCATGGAAACCGTACACCCGGATGCCCTGCTCTGTGTAGTATTTTTTTGGAATGGCAAAACGATAAGCATATTCGGGAAGCGTATGATGGAAAGAGGTATCAAAAACTGCTATTTGCTTTGCGTTCGGGAAGCGCTCTTCAGCTACCTCGATACAGGTATAACTAATTTGATTGTGCAGGGGAGCCAGCGAAAACAAGGCCTTTATTTTTTCTTTTACTTCATTTGTGATTATCGTAGCATCGGCAAAGTCCTCTCCACCATGTACCACTCGATGACCAACTGCAACAATTTCTTCAAGATCCCGAACAATTCCTTCTCTGGAAAGAGAGGAGATCACTTCCCTCAGCGCATCCGCATGGTTACTGATGGCTGAGCCTGCAAGTCCGATGCGTTCAATTAATCCAGTGTGGGCTGGTTCCTGTGTCGGCATTTCGAAAAGTTGATATTTCAACGAGCTGCTTCCGGAGTTTATTACTAGTATCTTCATCTAAGCTTTAGTATTATAATCTTATTATTTCTTTTGGCACTGTATCGCAGTAATCACAACGGTGTTAAATATATCATCCACCGTACAGCCCCTGCTAAGGTCGTTAATCGGTTTATTTAGGCCTTGTAACATCGGGCCAATAGCGAGCGCACCAGTTTCTCTTTGAACGGCTTTATAGGTATTGTTTCCTGTATTTAAATCTGGAAAGATCAGTACACTGGCACGCCCCGCAACTGCAGAGCCCGGCATCTTCTGCTGCCCAACAACGGGATCAACCGCTGCATCATATTGTATCGGACCTTCTATCTTCAAATCTGGACGTCTTTCCCGAACCAGTGCAGTGGCTTCCCTTACGCGCTCAACATCTTCTCCGGCACCTGAGCTACCGGATGAATAAGAAAGCATCGCGATCCTAGGTTCTATACCAAAACTCAAACTGCTTTCGGCTGATGATATGGCAATTTCGGCAAGTTCAGAAGCGGTCGGGTTTGGATTCACGGCACAATCTCCGAAAACGGCAACCCGCTCTGGCAAACACATAAAGAAAACTGAAGACACGACAGACACCCCTGGCTTTGTTTTGATGAACTGCAAGGCTGGCCTTATGGTATGCTGCGTGGTATGCACGGCACCAGAAACCATGCCATCTGCATGTCCCTTATAGACCATCATTGTCCCAAAGTAGGAAACATCGGTCATCATATCTCTGGCCATCTCCTGATTGACATTTTTGTTCTTCCGCAATTCATACAAAGTTTCCACATAGTCATCATAATAGATTGACTTCTTCGGGTTGATGATGTGAATGCTATTTAAATCTAAGGTTAGGCCTAGCCTCTTAATCGCTAATCCAATTTCATTGGGATCACCAAGTATGGTAAGCTCTACCAGGTCCTGGCTAATCAGCCTGGCTGCAGCTTTAAGAATCCGGTCGTCATCACCTTCGGGTAAAACAATGTGCCGCTTCATGCTCTTAGCACGTTTAACGAGCTGATACTGGAACATGTGCGGCGTAATGCCTTCGAACTGGAAGGTTATAATTTTATCATCAAGTGCCTTCGTGTCTACATACTTTTCAAAAATATTGATGGCGAGCTCGATCTTCTTCTTGTTGTCTTTCGTGATCCTGGAGTGTATCGACCCTACTGCATTGCTGGTTTCAAAGGTTCCCGTGCTTACTGAGATGATCGGTATTACCGTCTGCAGACCTTTGATCAGGCGGATTACCGGCTCATCCGGGATACTGCCTGCAGTTAAAACAATTCCCGCCACCTTCGCGTAGTTTGTAGACTGGTTTGCCTGAAGTGCCCCAATAATTATATCCCCCCGATCGCCCGGAGTAACGATAAGTACATTTTCTTTAATGTGATTTAAGAAGTTGGGCAGCATCATTGCACCCGTTACGAAATTATCTACCTGACTGGCCATTAACTCCTCACCAAAAAGCACCTTTGCCTGGAGTGCTGTTGCAATCTCTTTCATTGTCGGACTTTGCAATCCTGTATCCATCGGAATTACAGATATTGTAAGTTCAGCAGGAAGTTGGGCACTCAGGAGTTCCCTAATGTCGTCAGCAAAATCCTTATTCACCAAATTGGCGATAACCCCAAGAACTTGAACGTCCCTGGAAACAAAATTCCGATATATATTGATGGCAGTATTAACAACCTGTGCAGTCGTTTTCTGATCTCCGGTAATTACAATGACCACCGGAGCGCCGAGGTTCTTGGCAATTAGCACATTGGATTCGAATTCAAAAGCAATTCCCTCACCAAGAAAGTCACTGCCTTCAATGACTGTGAAATCGTAGTTTTCTTCTACCTTTTTATATTTCGAGATCACCGTATCAATTATTTCGCTCCCGTTGTCAGACTCAGACTGATGCAAAACCTGCTGACGTGTAAAAGCAAAGGTATCTGTATAGTTTATTGGCAAATTGAAGTAGTCAATTATAGCATCAATGTGTGCCTCCTTCTCTTTTGTGTCTTCCTGTGCAATTATTGGCTTGAAGTAGCCAACTTTCTTAGTTTTAGCAAGCAGCATGTTGATCAAACCAAAAGCAATCACCGATTTTCCGGTGTAAGGTTCTGCTGAGGCAATAAAAATGTTCTTAGTCATGAGAAAATAATTATGCGCCAATATGCACTTTTTATCGCTTTTAAGAGCAAAGGATGCCTTTTCTTTTCATTCCAGGGAACTCAAAAATTAACACTTTTAGCTTTCGGCTCTTTATTATGTCCAAATTACAATCTTTTACCTTCGACCTTATATATTTGCAAATTCTTGGCGCATAGTTTGCTCAATGCGTATAGTAATTTGGAAATAATTAAGCCGTTAAATGCCCGATATTGAAAGTGTAACAGTAGTCCAAAAAGAGGAGAAAAAACCTGGTCGATTTTCCCGGGTATTCATGACCCTTTATGAAGTCTATAGTTTTATAGCTAGGTTTTTTAAAGAAGCATTCATTCCCCCTTATGAAGGCAAAGAGGTTTTACGGCAGTGTTACGAGATCGGGTACCGCTCGGCGCTGCTGATTTCGACAACAGGTTTCATTACCGGAGTCGTATTTACAAAGCAATCTAGACCCTCATTGGCTGAATTTGGAGCCACCTCCTGGCTGCCATCTCTTGTGGGTATTGCCTTATTGCGAACCCTGGCTCCCCTGCTAACCGGCTTGATCGCAGCAGGTAAGGTTGGCTCCAGTATAGGCGCAGAACTTGGCTCCATGCGTGTAACTGAACAGATCGACGCCATGGAAGTTTCCGCTACAAATCCATTTAAATTTCTCGTATCCACGCGCGTTCTAGCTTCCACGATAACCATACCTATACTTACCTTTTATACGGCGATTGTAGGTCTGCTCGGCGGACTACTTAATGTTTCCATGAGTGAAGGTACCAGTGCTAAGCTATACTTTCAGGCATCGCTGGACCAGATTACCTTTTTGGATATCACCGCCTCAACAGTAAAGGCAATCCTTTTTGGTTTTACAATAGGCATCGTTGGCTGCTACCAGGGTTACAATTCGAAAAAAGGTACGGAAGGTGTAGGTAAAGCAGCAAATTCAGCGGTGGTTATTGCCATGTTCCTGATCTTTATCGAGGAAGTTATTTCCGTACAATTCTTTGGTTTATTTAGATCTTAAACATTTTTTATGATAGAGAAACCCCTTACCGATCTAAATACCGAGAAGGTCATAGAAATCAAAGGACTGAATAAGTCCTTTGGAACTTTCGATGTTTTGAAGAATGTAGACTTAAATCTTTACCGTGGCGAGAACCTTGTTGTGCTCGGAAAGTCTGGGACTGGTAAATCAGTATTGATCAAGATCATCATCGGCTTACTTACGCCTGATGCCGGAATGGTCAATGTGCTTGGAAACACAGTAGATCAGATCACTTATCAAGAACTCCTTGCTCTGCGCTTGAAGGTTGGCTTTTCCTTCCAGAACAGTGCCCTTTACGACAGTATGACTGTCAGGCAGAATCTGGAATTCCCCCTGGTTAGAAATCAAAAAAATATAACCCGACCAGAAGTAGACCGACTTGTC
>JAQBOT010000329.1 GCA_028287885.1 Pedobacter sp. | reverse complement strand
CAACGTCTCTGACAGCTTGTCACGGTAGTTCAAACTAGTGGAAATTGACCTATTTACTCCTGCTGCATTATTTATGCTATTGACGTTTGCCTTAAAGCCAATTTGCTTCTTTTCTCGCCAAAGGTTTCCGTTCGTTTGTATGCCGTAACGCTGATTGGTACCTGTATTAACCGAAGTGTTTCCAAAATTACCTCTGCCCCTACCTGGCTTTGTGACCAGGTTGAGCATCTTTTGAGATTCACCAGTTTTGATACCCGTAAAATTTGCCTCGTCGCCGTAGTCGTTAATTACCTGTATTTTTGCAATCATGTCTGCCGGCAATTGATTGATAAAATCCTTTACAGTGTTTGTGAAAAAATCTTCACCATTAATGCGAAGTTTGGTCATGACCTTACCCATGGCTATCGCTCTGCCCTCACGGTCAAACGATATCCCGGGTAGTTGCTTTAACAACTCGTCAACACGGTCATTTTCTCTTACAAGATAGGCTGCAGCGTTGTATTCTACAGTATCTTTCATAATGCGGATGGGAATTACCTGCGTTGTTATAACGACTTCATCTAAGGTGTTTTTGTCTTTGATTAAGACGACTGGAAGATTTATAATCCGTTTGCCCTCAGGGAAGGATACTTGCTGTTCATGTGGCATGTAGCCCATGCTTTTTATGAAAACCTCAACGCTTTGGGTTCGAATGCCTGAGATACCGAATTTACCTCTAAAATCACTTACGGCGCGTAAGGTATCCGCGCCAGAGGCAACACTAATACTTGCTCCGGCGATGGGTTTGTTTAAAGAATCTCTAATAGTCCCATTTACCCTGTTGTTTATCTGGGAAATTGCATTGCCAACTAAAAACAGGTTAAATAGTAGAATGAAAAATATCCTCATAACAGCCCTCGCTATGCGAACATACTGAAAAATGATAAAAATGACTAATTCTGCCCGGATTAATCGCTTAGGTTAGCGGCATCTTTTGTTGGTCTTGGACCCCTCTTATAGATTACCAAGCCATTTAGAAAGTTGCGTAAGATTTGGTCACCGCAGGGCTTGAAATTAGGATGATCCTCACTCCTAAAAAAAGACCCAAGTTCACTCTTGGTTATTTTGAAGTTTACCAACTCCATGATCTTGATGATTTCCTCGTTGTTTAACTCAAGTGCAACCCTTAACTTCTTAAAAATATCGTTGTTACTCATACCTACATTGCTACTTCTATTTTAACCTTTTTGTTTTTTATGCGCTCGTCTGCCAAGCTCGATAGCACCTTGCCAACCATCTTACGTTTGATGGCAACATAGCTACTTTGATCTTTCACTTCTATCAGCCCAACATCTTCCTTTTGTAAACCGCCCTTCTTTAACAGTAAACCAACGATATCGATCTTATTTACTTTGTCCTTTTTTCCAGCAGCAATATATATGGTTTGCCAGTCGCTGTCTTTAGGTATCGTGTAAGAAGCTTTTAAAGATTCTGTTTCAATATCATTCTTCAGAAAGGGATACTTCTCATCGTCTGCCAGGATCAAGTAGGATGTACCTTTGGCATTCATTCTTGCTGTCCGCCCATTTCTATGCAAAAAGGCATCTTCTGTATATGGTAGCTGATAATGGATGATATATTCAATTTCTGGAATATCGAGACCACGCGATGCAAGGTCTGTTGTAATTAGAATCTTAATGCTACCATTTCTGAACTTAAGCAATGCACGCTCACGCTCATCCTGTTCCATGCCGCCATGGAAAATATCATGAGCAAGATCTTTGTCAATGAGTAGGTCGCTAATGCGATCGACCGTTTCCCTGTGATTACAAAAGATAAGTGTGGTCTTGCTTCCTATTTTACAAATTAGCTTAAATAACGTATCTAACTTATCTTCAGCGGTAGTCATCACCTTTTTAAGCTTCAAATCGGGCGCAACTTTAATATCCTTAAGAAAGTCTATTTCGATAGGATTCTTCACACCGGTAAATGCTGGTATGGTTTCCATTTGAGTAGCTGATGTAAGCAGTCTTTGTTTTAAGGAAAGCAGCTTCCCAATAATGTAGCTCATGTCTTCCTGAAAGCCGAATTCTAAGGCTTTATCAAATTCATCTAGCACCAAGGTGCTTATTGTAGACTCATCAAAATTCTCATGTCTTAAATGGTATGCAATGCGCCCTGGCGTTCCAATGAGCACAGCAGGAGCCTCAGCAAAGTTATTCTTCTCTACCCGCACCGCGTGTCCACCGTAACAGCAGTTCACCTTAAAACCGGTGCCCATTTGTTTAAACACCTGTTCTATTTGTAAAGCAAGTTCCCTCGAGGGCACCAAAACAAGCACCTGTACACCGGCAATCTGAACATCAATATTCTTTAAGGCTGGGATTAGAAAACCCAACGTTTTGCCAGAACCTGTTGGCGCAAGTATAATCACATCACTTCCTTTTTCTGCAGCGGCTATAGAAGCCTTCTGCATGTCATTCAAGGCAGTAATTTTAAGGTTTTCAAGAATCTTATTATGCATAGGAGGCAAAGATAACAATTAAGCCCACAAGCACTGGAATACCGCTCGCTTTAAAACGTTAGGTACTTTTTGCGTAGTCTCCTTATAGATCTATTCATTCTGGCTTCCAAATGCATTAGCATTTGTCCGCGTTTGCTCACCCAGGTGGTCACTTCAACATTCGCTTTAACGATCGGTGCATACACGTGATCATCCAATAGCTCAACATATTTTAGATTAGATCTGCTCTCCTGGAGCAAATAAAATTCGTTAATCATTTCTGTGTCCATGTAGATATTTATTAACAGGTTGTTAGAAAAAATCTTTAAAGTATAAACGATATAACTCCCGCTGGCGTACAAATCCACTCAAATAAACAACAATTGGCAAAAATTCTTGTTCTTAAATAAATATAAATAAACTTGTTCTTAAATAATAGATTTGACAAACGATAATTAAACATAATGGATAGACACACCTATCAAACAGGGATTATTGGAAACTGCGCTTACCTTGCTCATATTAATAAAAACACAAATGTAGATTGGCTTTGTTGGCCGCGTTTTGATAGCTCTTTCGTTTTTGGTGGTTTACTCGACGAGGAGAAAGGTGGTGAGTTTTCCATCCGGCCTGCAGGAGAATATGAATCCAGACAGTTCTATCTGGAGAACACGAATATACTTTGTACAGAAATCAGCGATGCTGAAGGCACCTATAGAATTACCGACTTTGCGCCTAGGTTTCACCAATATGAACGTTACTACAAACCCTTGATGTTAATCAGGAAAATTGAGGTCGTTGAGGGTAATCCGCGTGTTAAAGTTAAGTGTAAACCGGTCTATTCCTATGGTGATGAGAAATTCACTAGCAGTCGGGGCAGCAACCACCTTCTTTTTGAGGCAGGCGCTGAAATGCTGCAACTAAGCACTAACATTTCTTTGAGTTACATTGAAGACGAACGCTATTTTGCATTACACGAGCCGAAATATCTGATTGTTACCTATGGTTATAAATTAGAAGCTCCGATTGCAAGCACGGCTGATCGCTTTTTGGAAAACACAAAAGCTTACTGGAGAACCTGGATTAAGCATTCCTCAATCGGAAGCTTTAATCAGGCCATCGTAATCCGGTCCTCGCTGGTATTAAAAATCCATCAATATGAAGACACGGGGGCAATCATTGCCGCAAGTACCACGAGCCTGCCTGAACACCCTGGCAGCACGAGAAACTGGGATTACCGTTATTGTTGGATGCGCGACACCTATTACGTTATCACCGCCTTGAACCACATCGGCCATTTCGAAGAAATGGAACGATACTTCAACTATGTTACAGACATCTCTTTTAGAAACGATATTCGGTACCAACCACTATTTGGCATTGCAGGAGAGCGCACGCTCACAGAACGCATCTTAACAAACATCAAAGGTTATCAGGGAAACCAGCCTGTACGGGTCGGTAACCAGGCATTTGAACACATACAAAACGACATCTACGGGCAAGTACTCATCTCTATGCTGCCTTTATATAACGATTCACGCTTTATCTATGACGAGCGGCAGGATTCATCCCAGTGGCTGGATTCACTGATTTCTAAGATCGAGCGCACCATCGATGAGAAAGATGCCGGCATTTGGGAGTTCAGGAACATTGCCAACATACATTGTTACACAAACCTGTTTCAATGGGCCGGAGCAAAGGCAGCACTAAAGATGGCAAAGACAATAAACCATGTCGACTTTCAGGAACGTGCGCAAGTGTTAATTGATAAGGCAGCTAAGCACATTGAAGATTGCTATGATCCAGAAAGGAAAGTCTACAATCACGCGGTTGGCAGCAAGCACCTTGATGCGAGTACACTTCAACTCATATTGATGAATTACCTCGAACATGATTCACAGAAAGC
Source organism: Pedobacter sp. (assembly GCA_028287885.1). Classification (GTDB taxonomy): domain Bacteria; phylum Bacteroidota; class Bacteroidia; order Sphingobacteriales; family Sphingobacteriaceae; genus Pedobacter. Next base: position 6,600 of record JAQBOT010000329.1, on the reverse strand, counting down.
CAAAGACCACCTTATTGCAGTCGAGAAAGAGCTTAAAGCAGAAAATGGCTTGTTTTACCGGTACAAGCACTCAGATGATTTCGGAAAACCAAAAAGTACATTTCTGATCTGTGCATTCTGGTATGTTGAAGCGCTCGCCTGTGTTGGCCGTGTAGACGACGCAATTCGTGAATTTGAATTGCTACTAAAATTCGGTAATCACCTTCAGCTGTTTAGTGAAGATGTTGATGAGACAGATGGAAGTCAGTGGGGTAATTTCCCACAGGCCTATAGCCATGTGGGTTTAATGAACGCCGCTTACCGCATTGCCACCAAGTTAGATAAGCCTATATTTCTGTAGCAGTCAACTTCTTAAGAAGGGATCTGACGTCAGTCGGATTCCTTAAATAGTAAGTCGCTGCAGAAATGTTGCCGCCAACTTTAACTGTAAATGCGTCTTGTGGCAATGCTTTGAAAATATCCTCATCGGTGTGATCATCACCAAGTGCGAGGATAAAATCCGGATCCTTTTCATGGAGCCAGAAGAGCGCCGCCTTACCCTTGTTTACCTCAATGTTTTTAAACTCCAACACCTTATTACCAGGCATCAGCTGTAAGCCTTTGTTGGAAACGGTCACCTTTAGGTGGTTTATTATCTCATGCGCTCTGAGGTCGCCCAAGCCCTCTTCTACCTTCCGGTAATGCCAAACCAAAGAATAACTTTTGTCTTCAATAAAGGAACCTGGAGTGCGGTCTGTATAGGTTTCAAGTACCGCGCGGATGTCCTGTTTCCATTGGTCTGTTAGTAAAGGCAAGCTTTTCCAATCTTCATCATAATGTTTTTGCCATGCACCATGTTCGGCAATCATATCTATATTCAAATGGCCGAACCATTCCTGAAGTGTTTCATGCTTCCGTCCACTGATAATCACCACCGTGTTTAATTTATCCCGGGTTAGATTTTCAAGAATCTCGTACAATTCGTCGTCTGGTGATGCTTTATCTATGTCACTATTGAAACCGACCAACGTTCCGTCATAATCCAGAAACAAGTATCGGGTATTTGACTCTGCATATTTCCTGCTGATCTCCTCTTTAATTGAGGAGCCGGCATACTTCGTAAGCAAAGCTGCCTGCATCAGTTTTACCTCTTCCAACTTCTCCATGAAATTCTTTACCCAAAGGTGGATATTAAACTTTTTAACAACCGACCGCATACTTTTCATCCGTGTCTGTTGCTCACGCTCCGGCATATTTATGGCCTTCACGATGGTATCCATCGTTTGAACAATATTGTTTGGATTTACAATCAATGCATCATTGAGTTCCTTGGATGCGCCCGCCATCTCACTCAAGATAAGTACCCCGTCATTATTGGACCTGGAGGCAACATATTCTTTACTTACCAGGTTCATTCCATCGCGCATTGGCGTTACAAGGCAAACATCTGCCGAATAATATAATGCAGACAAGGTCTCAATGGGAAATGAGCGGTAGAAATAATGGATGGGTGCCCAGCTTAGACTTCGAAATCTTCCATTAATGTTGCCTACAAGCTGATCAATCTGCTCCCGAAGCTCCTTATATTGAGGAACCGTATCTCTTGAAGGGACAACAATCATGTATAGAATAATTTTTTCAATGTATTCCGGATAATTCTGCAAGAGCATCTCAAATGCGAGGAGGCGTTGTAAGATTCCCTTACTATAATCGAGCCTGTCTATTGACAGTATTATCTTTTGGTCGCCAAAACTTTCTCTTATTGCCTTTATGTTTTCCTGAACTGCAGGCTCGGAAACAAGTGATTCATATTTCTGATCATCGATTCCCATTGGAAAAGATTCCACAACAATTTGCCTTTCATTGTGGATGATCACATTGTCTGCAAACTTTGAAAGTACAATTTTACTGGCGGCGCTGAGAAAGTGTCGTACATCATCAAAGGTGTGAAAACCGATCAAGTCAGCACCAAACATACCATTGATGATCTCTTCCCGCCAGGGTATTAAACGGAAGATTTCGTAGGAAGGGAATGGAATGTGTTGAAAAAAGCCAATGGTTACATGAGCTTCTTTTTCTCTGATCAAGCCTGGTAAAAGCAACAGCTGATAATCGTGTACCCAGATGGTATCCCCTTCCACCACATGGTCAATTACAACTTCTGCAAACTTCTTATTGACGCTTTGATAAAACGCCCAGTAACTTTGCTCATAGTGCGCATATGTGACCATATAGTGGAACACTGGCCAAAGTACCTCATTGGAGAAGCCCTCGTAATACAAATTTATTTCTTCGGTCGTTAAGAAGACAGGTATAAGGTTCAACGCTTCGAGCTGTCCGCGAACTTCGTCCTGTCTCTCGTACGGAACATCCAGCCCTGGCCAACCAATCCAAATGTTATCACCCTTTTTATATATAGAGCCGAGTCCTGTGGCCAGGCCACCTTCACTCGGACTTAGTTCATACCTGCCATCAGATTCCACGATCTTGACCGGCAAACGGTTGGACACAATTATCGTTTTACTCTTCATAATATTGTTCTATAAATACCACGTTGCCTGTTTTATTGTTTCAAATTTGTACACATTAAGCAACATGCATTGACATGCAAAATCACAAAAAGCACGCAATGCGCTGAATACGAGTAATAAAGACGAAAAACATCTCCATTACCAGATATTTTCTTTCTAAATTAGGTAACCTCAATGAAGAAGGTCTTAATTCCTGAAATATGATCTGGAAAAAGTTTAGTGGTGAGATAATCCACTCGCCAATTATAGAAGAGATTGAACACGCAATCGTACGAGAAACAGAAAAAGGGTACAAGCTTAAGGTCTGCATTGGTACCGACTCGCAAGTCAAAGGACCAATTACTGATTTCGCAACGGTGATCGTGTTGCTCCGTTCACATCATGGAGGATTCATGTACATTCATCAGGAGAGAACAACACAAAAAATGGGAATCAAGGAAAGGATGCTTGTTGAGGTTCAGAAGTCAATTGAAACTGCATATGCCATATGCGACCTCCTTGATCTTTATGATGTAGATCTGGAGGTGCACGCAGACATTAATACAAGCCCGTCCTTTAAGTCGAACAAGGCTTTGAATGAAGCCATGGGTTATATATTAAGCATGGGCTTTATTTTTAAGGCAAAGCCAGAGGCTTTCGCCAGCTCTACTTGTGCAGATAAAATGGTGCACTAATTATTAGTGCACATCTACCTCTACGCCTGTGGCCATGATTAAAGTACCCTGAAGGTATTTTTCATCGTGTTGACTTGCGTCCAAGCCTTCTTCCTCCTCTTCAGAGGTTACACGGATTGGTTGAATAACATTGATCAATTTGAAAATCGCAAAAGAAACAACAAAACTAAATACAACTACGATTAGCACGCCTTTAAGCTGAATAAAAAAGAACTCCGGATTACCATAGAAAAGGCCATCAACGCCTGCAGGATTAACGGTCTTACTGGCAAATACACCAGTAAGTAACATACCAACAATACCTCCGACGCCATGGCAAGGAAACACATCCAAAGTATCATCCAGGCTGGTCTTTGATTTCCACAAAACCGCAAGGTTAGAGATAACTGCCGCTACCACGCCTATAAATATACTTGTTGGTAAAGCCACATAACCCGCAGCTGGCGTTATCGCAACTAAGCCCACCACTGCACCAATGCAGAATCCAAGTACGGATGGCTTTTTCCCCCTTAATACATCGAAAAACATCCAGGATAATCCCGCAGCACCCGCAGAAATATTCGTTGTTGCAAAAGCAGAAACTGCTAGAGCACCGGAGCTTAAAGCGGATCCCGCATTGAAGCCGAACCAGCCAAACCATAACAAACCTGTTCCAATCAATACATAAGGAATGTTTGCAGGTGGAATTTCCTTGTGTTCCATATGTGATTGTCTGCGTTTCAGAACCATCGCACCAGCAAGTGCTGCCATACCTGCGGATATGTGAACAACCGTACCACCGGCAAAATCAAGAACGCCCATCTTAAACAGGATACCGTCTGGATGCCATGTCCAATGTGCCAGAGGCGAGTATACAAAGATGCCAAATAGCACAATGAATAAAATATATGAAGTGAAACGTATTCTCTCCGCAACTGCGCCTACAACCAGGCCAGGGGTAATTATTGCAAACATTAATTGAAACAACGCAAATAAGGTTAAGGGGATGGTCGGGGCCAAACTCCAGGGCGCTCCGGAACTTACATTTTTGAAGAAGAAAAATGTTTCCGGGCTGCCAATCAATCCGTGTATTGACTCGCCAAAAGCCAAACTAAAACCAACAGTAACCCAAAGGACGGTAATTACACCAGCCGCAACAACACTCTTGATCATCGTAGAAAGAACATTTTTGCGGTGCACCATACCTCCATAAAAGAAAGCAAGTCCCGGTGTCATCAAAAAGACCAGTGCTGTTGCCACTAAAATCCAGGCAATATCTGCAGCGTTGTACTTTGAAGCATCGTAATGCGGTACTACAGGCATGAAAATTGCAAATACTGCAATTAACAAGAGAATAATAAATGGACTTGTTTGTTTAAAATTAAGATTTGTCATACTTACCCGGTAAAAAACAGTTAAAAGTTAATTTTTATTGGTATTAAAACCTAAAACTACTTTTAAAAACCGTAAATCAGCCAATATTTTTGAAATATTATCGAAAATAAGATAAAATAATGAAACTTTTACCTGCTTTCTTGGATTCGATTGCGTTAACGGCAAAAAACTAAAAGGTTAAAAGACTTGTTATCTTTTTATGAAACCATATCAACTGGAGTTTACCCATCGGCTGCCGATAAGTCTCAAGGATGCCTGGCAATTCTTTTCATCTCCACTTAACCTGGCTAAAATTACGCCCAAGGAAATGGGATTCGAAGTGACTTCCAAGTTGGAGCGCGCGTCATGCATGTATGCGGGTATGATCATCACGTATAAGGTTAGTCCCCTTTTCGGGCTCAAGTTAAATTGGGTAACCGAAATTACGCATATGGTAGAAGGAAAGTATTTCGTCGACGAACAAAGGTTCGGCCCTTACCAGTTCTGGCACCATGAACATCATTTTAAAGAAATAAACGGAGGCGTAGAGATGCGCGACCTGCTGACCTATGGAATGCCTTTCGGAGTATTAGGCAAAGGCGTAAACGGCCTACTCGTTGCCAAGAAGATTCAGCAAATCTTTAAATTCAGAACAGAAAAGATTACGGAGATGTTTGGCGATTACAAAAGCCTAGCTACATAAGCAGAACCCTGAACAACCCCGCGGCGTTCAATTTCCTTATCTATATAGGTTTGAATGGCTGATTTGTTTAAGCCCCAGTTCGGTGCGATCAAAAGGTCCCAATCGGAAATACCAAACAAACGTTGGATAACAATATCTGGACGCAATAGAGGAATCAATTTACACAATAGATCTGTATACCCCTCCAAACTAAATAGCTCAAATGGCTGCTTTTTATACTTGGCACCCATGATTGAACCTTCCACAATATGTAAATGATGAAATTTAACGAACTTGATCTGAGGAAAGCGATTGATTTCATGAATGTAGCCCAGCATCATATCCTCAGTCTCCCAAGGAAAACCAAATATCGTATGCACGCAAAGGTCTAGCTTTGAATTCTCCAACAGTTTGACTGCTTCAACAAACTCCCCATGACTGCAGCCACGGTTAATTTGATTTAAGGTATCGTCGTAGATCGACTCCATACCCATCTCCAGATCCACGTCAAAACGATCCGTATAGCTTTCCAATAAAGCTATTTTCTCTGCATCAATACAGTCTGGGCGTGTACCTACTGAAAAGCCAACCACATCTTCAGCGTTAATAGATAAGGCCTCATCATACATCATTTTTAAATAATGTACAGGTGCATAGGTATTGGTGTTGGGCTGAAAGTAAACGATAAATTTATCTGCCTTGTAAAAGCCTTTGCCGCGTTCCATTCCCTGCTCTAACTGTTCCCGGATCGTTGGCAGTTTTCTAGATAACTCCGGTGTAAAAGAATCAACATTACAATACGTACATCCACCATAGCCTTTAGAGCCGTCGCGGTTAGGACATGTAAATCCACCATCCACAATCACTTTAAAGACACGTTGACCCTTGTACTTTTGCTTCAGGTGCGTACCGTAGTTGTTGTAACCTTTTATTCCTAAATCTAACAGAGTTCCCAAATCGCTAATACTTTCCGCAAAAATACAGCTTTTTTGTCAGCGAACGAAGTAAACAGCATTCCCTATACCGTTGATGACCTTCAAATGTCTCAACTCTTGCTGCTTGCAGCGGGATTCGTAACGTTTTGGGCAATTTGGCTTAAGTAAGCGGAAGTATTCTTTTCTTCCAGCAGACATTGTTCCAATAGCATCTCTGCCTGCTTAAGTTCAAGTTCTATCGCTATTTGATGCAACACCTCATAACTCGCAATTTTATAGTGCTCAATCAGTTGTGCTGCATAGATGATGGCTGCATCACGCATAGCTGTACCGGGCTCATTCTTTTTTATCAGATTGTTGGACTTCTCAGTTAACGCTGCAACCACTTCGCATGCGGCGCCTACAGCCTTCTTGTCAAGAGATTTTAATATCTGCTCCAACCGGGT
>JAQBOT010000305.1 GCA_028287885.1 Pedobacter sp. | reverse complement strand
AAGTATATCGCTACACGTTCTACTTCCGTCGATCACATCGACTTGCTGGCAAGTAACAGCTATAAAATAAAAATAGCTTCAGTTCCTCCCCAGTTAATTCAATCGGCAGATTTGAATCAGATTGATTCCATTATTGCTACCCAAACGGTACTTAATCTGGATAATTGGCAAGATAGCGGTTGCTTGGGCACTGCCTGTGTATGTTCAAGATCCTGTGATAAAGTGAATATAGACGCTGCCATACTGCCCTTGAATTCTGGCCATGATCACTAGTCTAGAAAGCAAATACAACGTCGCAGCTCCCAGATATACGAGTTACCCAACTGTCCCGTATTGGCACCAATCTACCTTCAACGTAGCAGGGTGGAGCAATGCATTGATCTCCTCATCACAAGAACTCGACGCTCAATCAGGTATCAGCCTCTATATCCACCTACCATTTTGCGAAAACCTCTGCACCTATTGTGGCTGTAATACACGAATAACCAAAAATCATGGAGTGGAGTTACCTTATATACAAGCTGTTCTGAAGGAATGGCAAATGTACATAGGTTTGCTCGCAACAAAGCCCCTCATAAGAGAATTGCACCTTGGTGGAGGAACTCCCACGTTCTTCAGCCCGCGAAACTTAGATTTACTTATCTCAGGAATTTTGAAGCATGCACAGGTACATTCAGATGCAGCTTTTAGTTTTGAAGGTCATCCAGCAAATACAACCAAAGAACATCTTGTTACTTTGTACAACCTCGGGTTCAAACGTATAAGCTTAGGCATACAGGATTTTGACCGCAAGGTTCAATTAATTATCAATCGCGTGCAAAGTGTAGAGAACGTTCAGGATATCACGCAGATGGCAAGAAAGGTAGGTTATACGTCAATCAATTATGATCTTATCTATGGCCTACCTTTGCAGAATCTCGTAGGGCTAACTGATACCATTCAATCTGTTCTCGAATTAAAACCTGATAGAATTGCCTTTTACAGTTACGCGCACGTGCCATGGGTTAAGCCCGGACAAAGGAAATTCACAGAGCAACATTTGCCTTCACCAGAATTAAAACAACAACTTTATGAAACCGGCAGAGCGCTTCTGAAGGAGGGGGGGTACATTGAGGTTGGCATGGACCACTTTACACTAGCTACTGATAACTTACATGTTGCCGAAATAGCGGGAAAGCTTCATCGAAACTTCATGGGTTATACAGATCAGTATAGCCGGGTAATGATCGGCCTTGGTGTTTCTGCAATTGGCGACTGTTGGACAGGCTTTGCGCAAAATGAAAAGAATGTAGAAGCTTATTTAGATCTAATTAATAAAGGAATACTTCCGGTGGTTAAAGGACATCTTTTGAATGAAGTTGATTTGATTATCCGCAAACATATCCTAAATATCATGTGTCATGGGTCTACCTCCTGGATTGAGCCAGCTGATCGATGCCCAAGTTTTCTTAAAGGCTTGGAAAGGATGAAGGAACTGGAAGCAGATGGTTTAGTTCAGATTTTTGATGAAATGCTGCTGGTCAGCAAGCTTGGAAAACGGTTTTTAAGGAACATCTGTATGTGCCTTGATGCCCGGTTACTGGAAAGTGCGCCAAAGTCGCAGATCTTCAGTATGGCCGGCTAACTTTCATTTGCAATTTACGGTTCCCCCCACCGGATTTGGTGGACTTAAATATGGAATGTTTAAGTCCATTCCTCTTAATATAAACCACACACCCAGAGCCATCATCAGATAGGGAACATAAGTGTTTATCCGTACGCGAACCAACTTACCCATAAACCCAACAGTTAAGGCAGAAATAAGCATTAATGGCGTTGTTCCAACCCCAAACCAGAACATGTAAGTTACTGCTGAACTCACAGATTGTGTGTTCACTGCTGCAGCCATGGCCAGGTATACAAAACCGCAAGGTAGAAAACCATTGATAATTCCAATGATCAAATGATTTGCTTTATGCTTCAATGCATACCCAAAGAGGTAATTAAAAGGCTTTAGCAAATAATCAAACCTGTATGTCGACGATCGTTTAAGTAGCCTGGAGAAGGCTGAGAGTAAAATCAGGCAACCTGTAATTAGACTCAAGGTTTGCTGTAAACCTGCCATCCATAGCTGTGCACCAATTAATCCAATTATTGCACCTAGAGTACAATAAGCGATAATCCGTCCAACCTGGTACATGACTTTGTCGAGAACCAGGTAAGCCGTACCCTCTTTAAGCGAAGGTACAGCAAAGGCTAACGGTCCACACATGCCTACGCAATGGACGCTACCTAAGATGCCGATCATAAACGCAAGGTATTGATCACTCATGGTAACATTACCTCCTTTTCATATATATAGGCTTTGTCGGCACTCTGCCAATCAAGCTGAAGCTTCCATAAGCCACGCGGTTTATCTAAAATCGGAAACTTAGCCTGGTTCATTGAATCTGTTTGCAACGATACAGCTCGATCTAAGTTTTTATTCGACATGCGGATGAACTTGATCTTTCCTTCTGCAGGTTTAGCGAATGTAAGAATCAGACTGTCCTTAGTTACTTCGAAGATGGGCTCCGCATGATCCTGTTTGACATTCCTTTTCTTGTTGTACTCAGCATCGTATAGAATTCCCTTCTCGTAATAGTCTGTATCTACCAGTGCATCACTTTTACTCCTAACCATGAGGACGCCGAAAACGACAATCATGCTCATAAAGCAGAACATTCCAATTATTAATTTACTTCCCCAGTTCATAATTTAGTTGTTAGGTGGTGCAATAAAGGTACTTTCAAATTCATCAATCACCCTTCCAGCAGAGATGAGCTTGAATTTGATTTTGGATTTAAATTTCTTAATTGATTGCAGTGGTAAAATGACGAAGAAAGTGATCTTTGTGCTGCCTCCATACGGCAGTTTGTTTAATTTTTGAATGTATTGAATCTTAACATTCCTTTCTACAGGAACAATTTCGAAGATTAATGGCTTACTCGATTTGTTCGTCATTTCTGCATTGTACAGATTACTTACCGTTTTATCGTTCTCCCGAATTTGATATAAAGTTCCGCTCGCTCTTAGTATTGTTGTTTTAACAGCCGATCTGCTGCTGAGAAGAAAGATTAATAATGAAAGTAACATTAAAAAGACTCCCGCATAACCATAAGCTTTGCCCCTTGGTTTAGAAGGTTTACCAAGCATGATTTCATCTTCTGATTTGAAACCAATCAATCTTATTGGCTTGTGAATTTTTTCCATTACCATATCACAAGCATCAATACAAGCTGTACAATTGATGCATTCGATCTGGGTGCCGTTTCGTATGTCAATACCAGTAGGGCATACCTGGACACACAGTTTACAATCGATACAATCACCATTATCACTTAACGTGTCTTTCAGTCTTTTTGCCCGGGGTTCTCCACGTTTATGATCATATGCAACTACAATACTTTGATTGTCCAGTAGTACACCTTGGAGGCGCCCATATGGGCAGAAAACTGTGCATACCAATTCTCTGACCTTTGAATAAACAAGGTAAAATGCCAATGTAAATAGGGAAATGGAAATAAATCCTATCCAATGCAACTGTATTGGCTCTCTTATTATTTTTTCCCAATCGTTAGTGCCTATAACATAGGCTAGGAAGATGTTGGCAATGCAAAAGGAAATGAGCAGGAAAACAGCATGTTTTATTGTTTTCTTGAAGAACTTTTCTTTTGTTAAGGGCCCCTCGTCAAGCTTTCTTTGTTGGAGATGATCACCTTCAATCCAAAATTCAACTTTTCTAAATACCATCTCCATGAAGATGGTTTGCGGGCAGATCCAACCACAGAAAACCCGGCCAAATACGACAGTAAACAAGACAATGAAAACAATGAAGCAAAGCAGAGCGAGAACAAAGAGGTAAAAGTCCTGAGGCCAGAAAATCACCCCAAAGAAGACAAATTTTCTTTCAAGTACATCCAACAAAATCAGCTGCTCCCCATTAACTTTTAAAAATGGTGCTGAAAAAAATAGCAGGAGAAAGATGTAGCTTAATGCCGATCTGTACTCATATAATTTTCCTTTGATGATCTTCGGGTACATGGGCTATTACTTTTGTTGTTCGCCCTGCGGCGCTTTTGCTCCGGCAGGATGACTACCTTGAAGTGATAAGAGGTAATTCGTTAGATCGGAAATTTGTTGCGCACTTATAGATTTTTCCCAGGAGATCATTCCCTTTTCTGGAACGCCGTACTTAATGGTCTTAAAAACATCATGGACGGTTCCACCATGAAGCCAGAATTCATCCGTTAAGTTTGGACCGACAATTCCTTGTGCCTTTTCACCATGGCAGGGCGTACACCTGTTCGCGTACAATGCAGCACCGCTTTTAAGAACAATGGCGTCCTTTGTCAGAACCACGCTGCTTTCATTAACCGCAGCTTTTGCATTAACTGGGTTCGAGAGGAAAGCTATCTTGTCTAAGTCTGCCTGTTCAAGTTCTGATACATACTCCTGTTCCTGGGTTTGTCCGAAGCCAAGCACCTCATAGTTAAAGAGGTAAACGACAGCAAATATCATAGAGCCAATAAACAAGGCCATGAACCATCTCGGCGTTGGGTTATTTAATTCGGTAATGCCATCAAATTCATGTTCCATAATCAGATTCCTTTCTTCTGACATTGGCTTCAATCCCATAAGGCGGGTGAATATAGAAGGCTCCATGCGCTTTAATGCGGCAACTTCATCAAAAGCTTTTTGCCTTTGGCGTTTTTCCTCTTCGGTACTAAATGGAGTAGGGTCTGCAGATTCCTTTGCAAAGACTGCAACGACTTTAAGCAAAAGCATAGAGACACAAAGTATTAATACTGCGGTTAGGCACGTTGCCAGCACCAACAAATCTGTGCTATTCATATATATTTTCTTTTTCTGTTAAGGGGAGCTCACTCATGTATTCAACGGTTTCCTTTTTCATCAGCAGTAGCGCAATGCTTACGATCAGAAAGAAAAGCACGAAGATTCCAAGAGAGCTAAGCAGATAGACTTCGTTTCCGTTTATAAGGCTGGAGAATTGTTTAAACATATCCTTGTGATTTAAATTATTTTGCTTTAATGTCTGTGCCCAGACGTTGTAAGTAGGCGATGATCGCTATGATTTCTTTCGTACTTTTTACAGTCACATTGTTCTTGCGTAAGTCGAGCGCAATGTCTTTTGCCTGTTTGTCCAAATCAGCATTCGCCTGGTGTTCATATTCTTCCGGATAGGGAACACCTAGAGTACGCATCGCATTTATCTTAGCAATCGTCGTTGTTGTGTCAAGCGTTTGGGTACTTAGCCATTCGTATGGAGGCATAATACTTCCAGGTGACATTGTTTGTGGATCAAATAGGTGATTGTAATGCCATGAGTTGGAGTATTTGCCCCCTTCACGTTGTAAGTCTGGACCTGTGCGTTTAGAACCCCAAAGATGTGGATGGTCATAGACGAATTCACCTGCCTTGCTATATTCGCCATACCGCTCAGTCTCGGAACGGAAAGGTCGGATCATTTGTGAATGGCAATTCACACAACCTTCCCTAATATAAATATCGCGGCCTTGAAGTTCCAGTGGGGTATAAGGCTTAACACTGCTTATTGTTGGTATATTGCTCTTGATCGTAAATGTTGGCATCATCTCGATCATTCCGCCAATCAAAATTACAACCAGAGATAAAACCATGAAGACCATCGGCTTGCGCTCAAGAATGCGGTGCCATTTTCTGTCTGTTCCTATTGCAATATAGTTTGGTGCCAAGGCAAATGCTTCTGCTGGCTCATTTGCAACCAGACGACCGGCTCTCGCAGTTTTAATGATGTTGTAAGTCATTACTATAACTCCAATCAGGTAGAAAACACCTCCTAAAGCCCTGAGCATGTACATTGGAATAATTTGGAGCAATGTTTCCAAGAAGTTCGGGTACTTCAATACACCTTCTGCGGTAAACTCTTTCCACATCAGTCCTTGCGTAAATCCAGCAAAGTATAAGGGTACGGCATAGAAGATAATACCTAACGTTCCAATCCAGAAGTGAAAAGCCGCAAGTTTTTTGGAGTATAGAGGTGTTTTATAAATTCTTGGAATTAACCAGTATAAGATACCAAAGGTCAGGAATCCATTCCATCCTAAAGCACCTACATGGACATGTGCAACTATCCAATCGGTATAATGCGCAACGGCATTAATCTGTTTAAGTGCAAGCATCGGACCTTCAAACGTCGCCATTCCATAAGCGGTAAGTCCGACAACCATAAACTTCAGTGTCGGGTCAGTACGTACCTTGTCCCAGGCACCGCGTAGGGTAAGCAATCCATTGATCATTCCTCCCCAACTTGGTGCAATAAGCATTATTGAAAATGCAACGCCTAATGACTGCGCCCATCCGGGCAGCGATGTATATAGCAGATGGTGCGGGCCAGCCCAGATGTAGATAAAGATTAAAGACCAGAAATGCAGGATACTTAGTTTGTATGAATAGATCGGACGGTTCGCCATCTTTGGCAAAAAGTAATACATCATACCCAGGTATGGTGTTGTCAAGAAGAACGCTACAGCATTATGGCCATACCACCATTGTACAAGTGCATCTTGTACGCCTGCAAAGACGTAGTAGCTTTTGAAAATTGATATCGGAAGCTCAAAAGAGTTCACAATGTGTAAGACAGCAATGGTTACAAATGTTGCGATGTAGAACCAGATTGCAACATACATATGCTTCTCACGGCGTTTGAGAATTGTCCCAAACATATTCACACCAAAGACCACCCAGATGATTGTGATGGCTATATCAATCGGCCACTCCAGCTCCGCATATTCATGGGATGTTGTAAAACCGAGTGGAAGTGTAATGACAGCGGATACTATAATCAGCTGCCAGCCCCAAAAGTGGATTTTGCTTAGGGTGTCGTTAAACATCCGGGCTTTTAACAGTCGCTGGAGAGAGTAATAAACACCCATAAAAATGGCATTCCCTACAAAAGCAAAGACAACCGCATTGGTATGTAAGGGTCTTATCCGACCGAAGGTCGTATACTGGTTGCCCATGTTTAAAGATGGCGAAATAAGCTGCATGGCTATAAGAAGCCCTACAGTCATCCCGATTATGCCCCAGACAATCGTAGCAATAGCGAAGTTCCGCACGATCTTGTTGTCGTAGAAAAACTTCTCTATAAGACCGCCAAATGGTGTGGGGTCATGCGGGTTAAAGAGACCCGTTGCAGGTTTTAGAGTGAGTGCGGCTTCTGTTAAAAGCGGGTCCTGTTCATTATTTTTCATCTGTGTTTTTTATTTCGTCATCAAAAAGGATTCGTATTGCAGGGGTATGAGTATCGTCATGCTGACCACTCTTGCTTGCCCAGAAAAAAGCAATTAAGAAGATCAGCGCTAAAAAAATACTGATGCCAATAAGCATAAAGATCATGTTCATAGGAGCTGGTTTTTGCGCGCATATAGCCTTGCGGCAACGCTTGTAAATAAGATGATGGTAACTGTGCTTGTCGGCATGAGGACGGCTGCTATCAGTGGCGATAGTTTACCTTGAAGTGCAAACGAAAGCCCTACGACGTTATAAATAAGTGAAATACCGAAACTCAAGTGAATAACCCGCACGGCATCTTTTGCCTGTTGTATAAAAAACGGAATTTTGCTGAAGCTTGCTCCATCTAATATTGCTTCACAGCCCGGGCTGAAGTTATTGATGTCATCTGTAACTGCCACCCCGAGGTCGCTTTGCTTCAATGCACCTGCGTCGTTTAGTCCATCTCCAAGCATACACACTTTCTTACCACTGGCCTGCAGTTTTTTAACAAAGTCGAGTTTTTCCTGCGGTGATTGCTTATATAGCATTTGGTTCTCTTCAGGAAAGAATACAACTAAACTTTGACGGTCATGGTCCTGGTCACCGGATAGCAGATAAAGTGACGCTGTCTTGCGCAGCTTATTGATGATGGTTGCAAGGCCGGACCGCCATTTTTGGGTAAATCTGAAGTGTCCAAGGTAACACTCATCTATGAGCACATGAACAATGGTTCCATTTGCTTCTTTGCTGCTTTCAAGTCCAAGAAATGTTCGGTTCCCGATCTTAACAGAATGGCGATTTACAATGCCAGTTATTCCCCTGCCTACCATCTCGCTGTAATGGTCAACTGGAAATTTTGCCGGTAGGTTTATCCATTTGACCAATTCACGGCTTAGTGGATGTCCTGAATTTCTTGCCAGGTCGATAATCAATTGCTTTTGAAAACCATCAATCTTACCATCGAACGCAAATCCTGAAGCTTCCGGGTTACTGATGGTACCCGTTTTATCAAAAACGAAGGTGTCAATACGGGCAAGTTGCTCTATAACCGAAGTATTTTTAAGATAAAACTTATTCTTATCGAAGATGCTTAGAACGGCTGCCAGTGTGAATGGCGAACTTAAAGCTAAGGCACAAGGGCAGGCAATAATTAAGACGGCGGAGAAAGCCGCCAACGCTTTTGATGTATCATAGAACATCCAATATGCTCCACTTCCCAAAGCGATCATCAATAGCACTATACTGAAGTATTTGCTTGCCTTGCCGCTAAAAGTGCTAATCCCGTCTTTGTCGATATGAAAAGTCTCATTGTTCCAAAGGCGGGTTAAATAACTCTGCGAAACCGGTTTAACAACTTCAAGTTCAATCGCACCGGCCATTTGACGTCCACCTGCGTAAATGATTTCTCCTAGCACTTTGTCAACTGGCATGGATTCACCAGTAACAAAGCTGAAGTCAATTCTTGCAATTCCCTTTAAGAGTATGGCATCTGCTGGAATAATTTCATTGCTCCGGATGAGTATGCGGTCGCCTTTATTCAGCTGATCTAAAGCTACTGCCTTTTCTCTGAAATTGTTCAGCACCGTCACTGCAACTGGAAAGTAGGAGCGATAGTCCCGTTCAAAAGATAAATGGTGATAAGTATGATGTTGCATCCATTTTCCAATTAATAAAAAGAAAACGAGTCCACAAAGTGTGTCAACAAAGCCAGCTCCCGTATGGCTGGTAATCTCCCAAATGGAGCGTAAAAACATGACGAGAATTCCAAGGGCAAGTGGAAAATCCAGGTTAAGAATTCGATTCTTCAAGTTTTTCCATGCGGATACAAAGTATTCAGTGGCACTGTAAAAGACTACTGGGATGGCAAACGCCAGGTTTAGTAGGCCGAAAAAGCTTCTAAACTGTTGTTCAAAGCCGGCAAGGCCGAAGTATTCAGGAAAACTCAATAACATGGTGTTCCCAAAACAAAAGCCCGCCACAGCAATTCTGCCAATCAATTTTCTATCGGTAACACGTGTTTGCTGCCCTTTTACAACATCTTGTAGACTGATGTTGGGCTCATACCCGATGTGAAACAACGTTTCTACCAGATCTTTTAGTGAAAGGTTTGGATTTTTATAAGTAATGGTAACCTGTTTCTTAAGGAAGTCAACCCTTGACTCGACAATATTGCCGTTAATTTTTCCCAGGCTTTCTAATAACCAAATACAGGAGCTGCAATGAATTGCCGGTATGTAAAATGTTATAATTGTGATTTGGTCGTCAGTATAATCCACAAGCTTCCCTGCTATCTCCGGTTCATTTAGGAAATCGAAATTCAGGTTCTTTTCTTTGTGAGTCTGCCCAGGGCGATCGTTATAGACGTAGTAATCTGCAAGGTTGTGCTCACAGAGTATCTTATTAATACCCAAGCAGCCTAGACAGCAAAATTCCTTTTCCTGCAGCTGGTAGGGGCTGCCTGGAAGTGCTTCACCGCAGTGAAAGCACATGGATTTAACTAGTGGTTCTTTCGTTTCTAACATGGCTTATGATCATGTTCAAAAGTCGAACATAAAGCCATATCATAAAATGATTCCGGTGTCTGTCAAAAAGTGACAGGGATCACATTCCAGGATTAAAAAACCGGATGTACGTTGAATGGCATCACCAGCAAGGGGATTGTGATGTGTTTTGCAAGCTTTTGCGTATAGCTGTCGGAAATTAGCTTATCGTAAAAGTGATTGTGGCGATGTACCATGATAAGCATATCAATCATACCATTTTCGGTTAGCCACTCGAGCCCGCCAACAACCTTTTTATTTCTGAGGTCACGATAGTAAATTTTTGGGTAATTAACCTTACAGGTCACCTCATTTAGAAACTCTCCAATCTCTTTTTCCTTGCAATCTTTCTCCGTCCCATCAGGACTTACGTGGCTGATTAGTATTTCAGCATTGAAAAAACGCGCAAGAGTAACTATGGATTGAATAACATCGATGTCTGATTTACTTAGATCCGTAGCAAAGGCGATCTTCTTTATTGGCGAATAAGCGTAAGTAGGTGGGATAAGCAAAATCGGAACGGTTACGCTATCAATCAACTTCCGGCTGTTGCTTCCTAATACAAACCTGGTAATTGTATCTGCACCCGATAGCCCCATAATCACCATCTGTGCTTTGTTCTTCTCAAGCGTCTTACCTACCACTTCGCTAACAGTTCCAGAATCACAACAATGGTTGATCTCTGGTATCATCGAGGTCGACGCATCGTTTTCCGAAAACTCTCTAGCCAACTCATGTTCCATTATCTTCAATTCTTCCTCAGTGTTTTTGTAAACAGAATAGAAGCCTTCAAGTGGCCAGGCAAACTGCGCTGCCATTGGTGCTTCCGCGGGCACATTCATTGCATTACAAAGTACAAGTTTGGCTTGCAATGCCTTGGCAAAATGGATTGCATACTTAGATGCATTCTTCGATGCCGAGGAAAAATCTGTTGGAATTAGAAAAGTTTTCATGTGCTTTAATTTACAACAATTTAAATAAAAATTTTATAATTCCACCTGGCGAAATAACTTCTTAGTTACTGCATTTGTCAATAGGCGTAGAATAAAAGGGCAGGAGGAAATCTAAGAGAGAAGGGAAAGAACTGCTCCAAGAGCGGGCTCAGGTATTATGAAGTACAATGTGCCATTTCAGAATTAGCGGTATAGTCGAAATGAGCTTTATTCAATGACAAATGAGGGGGCTTTGGTAGATTCTTCCATTTGTAAAACTCGTCTTACTTCTTTGGAAACCTCTTCTATATCAAATGGTTTTGCGATAAAGCCATCAGCGTCACAGTTTCTCGCAATTTCTTCAATGTCAACAGCAGTCGAAAGGATGATCACGGGAATATGCTGTGTAGCATGTACCATCTTAATTTCCTTACAAAGCATATGCCCCTCTTTTTTGTTAATCCATTCATCCAATAGGATCACGTCAGCATTAAAGGGAGTTAAATCAGTCGTCAGGTTGTTTACAGTAGATTCTACTTCAAAACCGTCAGTCTCCAAAATGTAGGTTATCAACTCCTGTATTCCGGCATCATCTTCAATAATAAGAACTTTTTTTTTCCGCATATACCAACTAACCTTATCAACTTGTAAGATGTCGTAAAGGTAAGAATTAAACTTGTTAAATTATTTCCATTTCCAATCTACAATTTCTGGCATATCCTCACCATAGGTATTGATGTAAGTTTTGTGCTGAATTAACTTGTCCTGCAGTTTTTGCTTCAGGTAGGTACCGGCACTCCCGGCAGCAGGTAGCCGATCAACTGCATCCATCGCCAAATGAAACCTGTCCATTTCATTTAAAACGGTCATGTTGAAGGCAGTAGTGATC
>JAQBOT010000296.1 GCA_028287885.1 Pedobacter sp. | reverse complement strand
TTGAACAGTCGATTTATTACGTAGAGAAGAATAAGAAAAAAGATCTTTTGATCCACATTCTTAAAGATAAAACGATTGAGACGGCGCTTGTATTTACCCGTACCAAGCATGGTGCAGATCGCATTGTCAAAGACCTGATTAAGGTTGGTGTTAAAGCAGAAGCGATCCATGGTAACAAATCCCAGAATGCGCGTCAGCGTGCCTTGACAAACTTCAAAGCGAAGGCTACAAGGATTCTTGTTGCAACGGATATCGCTGCACGTGGAATTGATGTGGATGAACTTGCTTACGTGATCAACTTTGAACTGCCCAATGTTCCTGAAACATATGTACACAGGATAGGTCGTACTGGACGTGCAGGATTAAGTGGAACAGCTTTCTCTTTCTGCGATGCTGAAGAAAAAGACTTTCTAAAGGATATTGAAAAACTGATTGCAAGGAAGATCCCTGTAGCTGATGATAATCCGTATACAATGAGCTGGCAGGACTTAATGTCGCAAGCGAGCCAGATACCTGGAAAAGGCGCGAAAAGCGGTGGTTCAGGAAGAAGCGGTGCAGCAAAAGGTACAGGACAGCGCAAGCCGGAACGTCAGCCAAACTTAAGTGGTGCAAAAAGAACACCTAGTAAAGCTGGAAGAAGATCATAATTGATTGAACATAATAGATCATAACTGATCGGATATAAAAAGGCCAGAATTCCCTAAAGAGTTCTGGCCTTTTCATGTAATCATAATGGTTCATCTTAAACCATCTTCTAATTTAGAACGATTGTTGCAGGATAATAGCAGCAAAAAACTTGCCACTCGGCTTACACTACGTTCCTTTATTTATACTTTTCTTATGCGTATGATGTGGAGCCAATGCAACACTTTCATCACTGGGTAAGTTGGATCAAATTCAAACCATTTGGATGCGAAGTTCGGGCTATTTGGCTTCTTATGATGGTTATTTTGGAACAGTTCTCCCATCATTAAAAAATCCAACGGAATTGAATTCTTGCTGTGATCGTTGTTATCGTGGTTCGAATAACCATATTTATGACCACACCAGTTTACGATTGCACCGTGCAAAGGTCCCATTAAAAAGTGTATAGGTAATAGTAAAAACATCCACCATTGTGTAGCAAAAGCAGTATAGAACCAGATATAAAATCCGATAAACACCAAACGGGTGATCCATGAATCGCCAATTTTATCAATGATCGGCCATGATGGGTAACGGTCTCTGAATTGCTCTTCAGGCTCTACATTAAATTTGGCGTAATTCAGGTAGATGTTCTTTGTTTGAATCATCATACCCCAGACATCTTTAACAAAGTGAGGAGAGTGCGGATCTCTCTCGGTATCCGAAAACGCATGGTGCATTCGGTGTAGAATGGCGTAAGCTCTTGGGTTTAAAAAAGAGGAACCTTGAGATAAAAAGGTGATGGTATAGAAAAACTTTTCCCAAAAGCTGTTCATTACAAACATCTTATGTGATGCATAACGATGCAAAAAAAAGGTTTGGGAGAAAAGAGATAAAAACCAGTGGGCAAGAAAAAATAATAAAATAATCATACAGGTGTTGGTACTTACGTGACTTGAAGGACTATAAATGCCTTCAAATCACAAAAGTACAAAAGAATAACTGTTTATCTATGTCATCTTCCAAAATCGTCTTGGACGCGCACAATGTCAGACTCATCGGATGGATTGGTTGGATCAGTGTGTTGCCAGATCTCAGAAACCACTCCCCAGTCGTCAAGACCGATTAAGCGGTGCCTTTCTCCTTGTTGCAGTTTGATTCTACTTTCGGTATTTAGCGTCTGAATATCGCCCTGCTCATCGTTCTCACTTGTAATTACACCGACCGTCCCGCTTACAACCTGCCAGATCTCTGCACGGCGATGGTGGTACTGCCAGGATAAACGCATGTTGGGTGCTACAACCAATATTTTCGGACTAAGTTTACCACCTATCCTAAGCTCTTCCACATTCAAGCCGTTAAAATATACGTTGGCAAATTGTTGTGCCTGATCTTCTTCAATTACAAAAAATCCACCCCATGGACGGGTATCATCTATATTCACGACGTTAAAACCCTCTGATTTTAACCGCTGGGCTATACTACTAAATAACTCCTTTTTTTCTTTTGACATGCTAAATGAGATTTGAGACCAAATATAAAAAAAACAATAACCTTTGCGGATTTGACAAAGAATTACTTAAAACTGAAAGCAGCGTTGTTTTGTTATATTGAAACATTAACCTAAAGAACTATAAAAATGGGATTATTAAAAACAATTATTGTTGGCGCCGCATTGGTTGCGGGCGTTAAATATGCAACTAAGAAACGACCTGAAGACGGTAAATCTTTGTTTGATGATCTTCAGGATGCCCTTCCAGGATTAAAGGATAAGGCGATGCAGTTTAAAGACAAGGTGAAACAGGATTACACAACTACTGCAGATGAATACAATGGCATGTAAAACCATTCGTTTCTAAAAAGCCCAAACAAATAGATTTGGGCTTTTATTTTGACTTAGAATTTCAATATCAGTATATTTTTTGTTGTTGAGCGGTTATCATGTTCTTCACCGTTGAGCGATCACCACATTCATAAACTCTGTGGTATGTGCACTAAAATACCCGAGCGCCTTATTGTTCAAGTTGTTCGGCGGATTTGAAGGTGTAGTCACATCATTTGGGTTGCCGGATGCATATTGCTGCTCCAGGCTCCGCCAGTAGGTAAAGGTTGCAAGATCGATACACTGCATTTCTACAGCAACATTATCTCTTTGTTCTATCTTCACATTATCGTTACTAGTTAAATAAAGATCCTTTTTCACAGGCCGACCGTCTGTAAAGAAGTCGCTTTCAGAGAAGATGCGTTCAACGTTTACTCCATTAACTGCCATCTTAAACAAATAGTAATTCGGCACTTTCATCGGGTCCGTATAGTTTACAGCCACTAGAGTCCGCTTCTCTTTTCCAAAAGTTTCCTCAGTTGCTGTAAGAGAATCCAACTTCACGGGTTCGGGCATTGTAGAAATAGCTGTATAGGTTTGTCCATCAACCTTCACCTCAAGCGTGTAGGTACGACCGGGTTTCCCACTTACGTTAAAAACTGCATAAGTTCCTGGCGATGTTTCACTGTAATTAAGCACGTTACCCATGTTATCAGTCACCTTCACCAGTGCACCTGAAACCGCCGGAAAGTCGTTTCTAGCAGATACAGCAAGTGATCGGGATATTTTTACGACCTGTATCCCACGCTGGTTTGTAACGTCACCCTCGATAATCAACTGCTGCCCCCCATCTTCCAAATTCAGATCAATGATCTTTTTACAAGAACAATTCATGCATATCGAAATCAGTAGCAACACCTGAAAGTATTTCCTAAGCATAATCATGAGCTAGAATTTAAAGTTATAGGAAATGGAAGGAATAATGCCAAACAAACTGGTTTGTTCTGCAACAGTTCTGCTTGGGTCGTTCTCATCATTTTTAAAAGTTATGACATAGGGATTCTTGTGGCTATATGCGTTGTACAAGCCAAATGTCCAACTGGAGTGATAGCGTTTATGTATTTTCCCTTCCCGCGTTGCCCCAAGATCAAGGCGGTGTGTTGGCGGCATCCTTGAGCTATTTCGGTCAGAATAGTAGAAGCGAGTTATCCCATCCAGCTGATATTTACCAGTTGGAAATGTAACCGCATTTCCTGTTCCATAAATAAAGGTTCCGGAGAATGTCCAGCGTTTGTTCAACTGGTAAACACCTACTAGTGATATATCATGTGTCCGATCCTGCCGTGCTGGGTAATATTTACCTTCATTGATTTCATCAAACTTCCGTTCGGTTCGGGAGAGTGTATATCCGATCCATCCGTTAAACCGACCATATTTTTTCTTCAAGAACAACTCAAGGCCATAAGCCCGACCAACCCCGTAAACCAATTGAGATTCTACATTCTGGTTGGCGATCAACTGTGCACCATTTTTGTAATCAATTTGATTCTGCAGCCATTTATAGTAAACTTCAGCAGAGAATTCGTATTTGTCCTCATCAATGTTTCTGAAATAACCCGTGGAGATTTGATCCGCAATCTCCGGCTTCAAATTGTTGCTGCTCATAACGTACAGATCAGAAGGAGAACTGGCATTTGAGTTGGAGAGCAAATGTATGTTTTGGGTATTTCGACCATATGCCGCCTTGATGGAGTTCTCTGTATCAATCAGGTAGCTTGCAGAAATCCGTGGCTCCAGGTAGACGTAACTTTTCACCCGCGCCGAACCTGTATAGGTTTTCGTATCAACAGGATTCCCAGCTGCATTATAAGAGCTGAAGGTTCCCGGACCAAAAAGATCAAAACGGCTTAAACGCAGGCCATAAAGCAGGTTAAGTTTATCAGCAATATGCCATTCGTCAGATACATAGGCGGCAGATTCCAATCCTCTGCGGTCTTCGACCGTCTTGGGATTGAAACTAGAGCTTTGGGTGGCGGATATCTTACCAGGAGTTATCGTATGCTGGATCAGGTTAACGCCGAATCGCAGTGTATGCTTACTGCTCAAGTAATATTGCAAGTCTTCCTTTAAGTTGAAATCGCGAATACTAGAGCGCACCTTAAAATCATTGCTTACATCAAAGCTCTGGACTGTAAAGTTGTAATTGCTGTAGATTAAAGAGGTGTTTGAGAACAACCTGTTGGTGAATATATGATTAAACCGAAGTGTTGCTGTTGTGTTACCCCAGTTCGTACCAAAAAGGTTCTTCAATCCTAAAACATCCTTCCCAAGGTATCCCGAAAAGTAAATTGCATTTTTATCATCGAAGTGGTAGTTGGCTTTTGCATTAAGATCATAGAAATAGAGAGAGGCACTCTTTAGTGACGTATCAGAAGATGCCTTCAAAAAAGCATCCGCATAGGTTCTACGGCCACTTAGCATGAAAGAGCCTCTGCCGTTAACAAGTGGTCCTTCTACTTTCAATCGTGAAGAGATCAATCCTATCCCACCCTGCACACCGAAGTCTTTGGAATTCCCATCCAACATACTGATGTCCAAAGCGGAGGACAAGCGTCCACCATATTGTGCCGGCATCCCTCCTTTATATAAAACCACATCTTTGATTGCGTCTGAATTGAAGGTAGAAAAGAAGCCGAACAAGTGTGAGGCATTGTACACAATGGCTTCGTCAAGCAAGATCAGATTCTGGTCGGATGCACCGCCCCGAACATAGAAGCCTGTATTTCCTTCAGCACCAGATTTCACGCCTGGAACAAGCTGTAAGGCTTTTACCACATCGCGTTCGCCAAATAAGACCGGAACACTGTTGATTTGAGCCATGTTTAGTTTCTCTAAACCCATCTGCGGACTGCTTACATTCTGATCCTTTCGTGTAGCACCTTTAATGACCACTTCCTCTAAATTACTCGAGGGTTGCAATTGAACAGCAATCTGCTGGTTTTTAGACAAATCAATTTGCTTTATAAAGGCTTGGTAGCCCACATAATTCACCTGTAAAGTATAAGTACCTTGAGCGGCCGTAATGGAATAGAAACCATATGAGTTTGAGATTGCGCCATTTTTCGCTTCTCTTAGTTTAATAGTCGCGCCAATCAGCGTTTCTCCTGTTGACGCATCCTTGACGATTCCACTGAGCGTATATCTTGATTGTGCAGAAACAATGAAACAACTAAACAACAAAAAGGAAAGTAGGAATAATTGGAACCGAAAGTTGATCATGCGCCGCAAAGCTACTGTTTTAGCCTCAGAGGCTCAAATGATAAAAGAAACGGGAATAATCATTCGATTATCCCCGCTTCCATCTAAATTAACGCTCAATATATAGACGAGCATTTTGGCTGATTATTGCGTACACCCAAAAATTAATATAAATTATTTTGATTTAGTCCGCAGGGCAAGATTTCGAACATAATATTTGATGCTGTTGTTATCATACTTGCGGTTTATTCGCTAAAATTGGCAAGATGAACTTACTTTCCTTAAAAATATCAGAAATCAGTCAGCAACCCGGCGATAATCTCATTTTTAAATTTGAGAATACGCCAGAAAAAATAGACTATCTACCCGGACAGTTCTTAACGCTAATATTTCAGGTAAATGGCAAGGAAATCAGGAGATCATATTCCCTTTATAGTACTCCATGCCTTGATGAACCGCTTAGTATAGCCGTTAAGCTCGTGGAAAATGGGGAGATCTCCAGGTATTTGCATCATAAAACCTCCGTCGGCGATGTGCTTACGGCCTTAGCACCGACGGGCTTATTCACGTATATCCCCTTCAAAGACACCAGGCGTACGGTATTTCTTTTTGCAGCAGGTATTGGCATAACTCCAATCTTCGCTATTCTCAAAACCGCTTTGCTGAAAGAGCAAAACAGTAAAATCGTTCTGATCTACAGCAATCGCTCTGTCAATACAACTTTATTCTACGAAGAGCTGAATGAATGGCAGCGGAAGTATCCGGAGCGCCTAACGATCGTCTACTTTTTTAGCGACGCAAAGATTATCATGAAAGCCAGGCTAAATAAGTTTATGATCGAGCAATTGGTATTAGAGCATATGGAATACGACCCAATGCAAGCACTCTTTTATACTTGCGGACCGGTGGATTATATGGTCAATTGTCGAATTGTCCTCTTGTCAATGAAATATTCACTTGACCAAATAAAACGGGAAACCTACTTTATACCCGAGGATGATGCCGACGAGGATGATGCTACAGAAAAACGAATTGCAGACCAGAACACCTATTCAGTGCGCATCTTATGGAACAAAAACAGCTATGATCTTAGCGTGCCCTACTATAAGAGGATTCTTGATATAGCACTCGAAAACAACATCAACCTTCCTTACAGTTGTCGCGCAGGGATTTGCAGCAGTTGCACATCAAGCTGCACATCTGGCAGCGTCCGCATGGATTACAATGAAGTACTAACGGATCAGGAAGTTGCAAGCGGCAGGGTGTTAATTTGCACGGCGCATCCAACGTCAAATGATACAACGATCGTCATAGGATAAGTTTATAGACCGGAAAAGAATCAATTACAGCTGCATATGCGTAAACCATTTAGTAAATAGCGCATCATACAAGCCATTTTCTTTCATTTTGCGTAGCACCTCGTTAATTTGGTTTTTCAAATTTACGTCTCCCTTCTTCATTGCAATCGCATAGTTCGACTCCGTGTCTGGAATAAACATGCCGATTTTAAGCTTTTCATATCTCCTCAAAAAACCACCGGCAATTGGAGAGTCATCTACAACAATATCTATGCGACCTTGATTCAAGCTGTCATACAATTCAATATTTGCATCTGCATGTACAAGCATGTTGGCAGGAAACTCGTCCATAATGTATTTCTCAGCGACTGCAGCAGCACGCACCCCGATGATCTTATTTTTAAAGTCGTTTGATGAAGTTAAGGTATCTCCATGCCGAACAACGGCACATAATCGGAAGTGCAGGTATGGATCACTAAATTCAAGGATGTGTTTTCGCGAAGCGGTAACCGTGACAGCGGAACAGATCATGTCTAGTTCACCTTTATAAAGTTGTGGAAGGATGTCTTTCCAAAGTGAAACTTCGTATTGTACATCCAGTTCTAGGGCTTCAGCGATCACTTTAATCAGATCTACTTCAAAACCTTCGAAGATGTTTGATTTCAAGTCTGTATGCATCGGAAATGGGGCTGCAGAATCCAATCCGATCTTTAAAAAGCGCTTCATATTCAGATTTTCGGTTGCATATTAAAATGAATATTTATTGATGACAATATTAGGTAAAAAGAAATGAAGAAGTCTCTGTTTGAGGGTATATCTATATGAAATATTTGAGTCTATAATTGCCAGAGAATGTTGATGAGAGATGAATATCGAAATCACCCATTCACGAACAATGTTGTTCAAGAAATAACCAAAAAAGGCTTCTAGATTTACTCTAAAAGCCTTCTTTTACTGTGGAGAATAGCGGAGTCGAACCGCTGACCTCTTGCCTGCCAGGCAAGCGCTCTAGCCAACTGAGCTAATCCCCCTGGTCGGGGGCAAAAGTAATTAAATTTGCTTCCCTTCCAAATTATATATTAAAATAGATAATCTCCCAGTGTAAAGTCGTGACACCGTATTTAACACCTTTCCGCAGCTTATAACACAAAAACTACAAGTACTATTCCGCCGTATATACCGCAGATTCAGAAATATTCTTAATTTTGAATACCGAGACAAACAACATGCATAATTCCAACTTGCCTATTCCTGAAAACGAAATGCAAAGACTTCTTAGTCTTTCTGATCTAGACCTCGACTACTCCAATCTGGAAGATAACTTTAACGACTTAACCTTACTTGCCGCTAAAGTTGCGGGAACTGAAATCTCACTTATCAATCTCCTTGACTCTTTTACCCAATGGACCATAGCCAATCATGGATTGCAAGTGGAGCAAATGCCTAGGGAAGAGTCTGCATGCCAATACACCATAATGAATGCAGAGCCTTTCGAGGTACCTGATTTATCGATTGATGAACGTTTTAGAGACAAGTTTTTTGTTGACGGGCCCTTGAGCCTTCGTTATTATTTTGGACTGCCATTGAAAACAGCTGAAGGGACCAACATAGGTGCATTGTGCGTGCTAGATACACAGCTAAAAACCTTGACGCCGGAAAAAATAGAACTGTTAGAAGTTATAGGCCAAACCGTTGTAAAAAGGCTCCAGTCCTATCGGGCTCTAGATATATTAAAAGATCGCTTAAGAGCGTCGAATGAGTCCAAGAAAAAGGTTGCCCATGACATCAGAGGTCCGCTGGCAGGGATAATTGGGTTATCGAACATCATAACTGATCAAGGAAATTCCTGCGATGTGAATGAATTGATAGAGCTTGTGGCAATGATAAATAAAAGCAGCAAAACCATTCTTGAACTTGCTGACGAAATCCTCTCGGTGGATATCAACAAACCGCTGGCTGATAACGAGCTAAACTTAGTGCTGTTCAGAGAAAAGTTGATTAAGTTGTATTCGCCCCAGGCTCGGTACAAGAATATTATACTTGAAGTCGACATCAACTCAGACAATCAAAATATTCCCTTCTCGAAGAATAAGCTTCTCCAGATTACTGGAAACCTGATTTCGAATGCAATAAAATTTACACCGGCTGGTGGAAGAATAAAGGTTAAGCTAGACCTGATCATCAATGTAGACAAGAATCTTTTGAACATCCTAGTTTCTGATAACGGCGTTGGAATAGATCCAACAGCACTCAACAGCATCATTAAAGGAAATAGTAGTACATCAATCGGCACCTTAGGGGAAACTGGCTTTGGGTTCGGCCTAAGCTTGGTCTCTCACTTGGTGGAGTCATTAAACGGCAGTTTAGATGCAAGTTCTGAGCTCGGAAAGGGTACTAGGTTTAAGGTTATTCTGCCACAAAGCAATCCGAGATAGAGGCAAAGCAAAACCACATTCAACAATAGCGTATTTA
>JAQBOT010000276.1 GCA_028287885.1 Pedobacter sp. | reverse complement strand
GGCGTGAGGGGTATCGTAAAGCATTTGCTGATTTCGATGTCGAAAAGGTAGCAGCTTTTACCCAGGAGGATGCAGATCGCCTGATGCAAGATCCAGGCATCATTCGCAACAAACTTAAAGTCGCCGCAGCAATAAGCAACGCTACAGCTTTCATTAAGGTGCAGCAGGAATTCGGATCCTTTTCCAAATACATTTGGGCTTTTATGCCAGAGGGTAAACCCCTGCTTAATAACTTCGAAAACCTTCAAGGCGTTCCGGCACGCACCGAAATCTCCGACACGATCAGTAAGGATATGAAAAAAAGAGGATTTAAGTTTTTCGGAACGACGATTTGCTATGCGCATATGCAAGCGACAGGCATGGTAAACGACCACATACTCAACTGCATTAGCCGCTAAGCAACTGCATTCGCAGCTAAGTTATTTATGCATTAGGTTGTATGCCTTAACATAGGCGGCAACACTTTTCGCATCAAACTTATCTGTGTCCTTGATGCGCTCGGCAAGGTCTTCATCGTTGTTTAGCTTAGACAAAAGAATCTCCTGGATTCGTTCCTTCGAGTTTCCAGCATTAAACTGAATTTCCTGCATAGGGCCGCTGCCGGGCTTTTCAATAAAATAAAGTGCACGTCTATTGCTTTTGGCATTATCGCGTCTGCCGCCGCCGCCGCCAATGGAGATCCCTCCACCAAAACCAACACCGCCATATCCACCACTTCCTATTCCAATGCCAACTTGAGGCATTACCCGCACACGATTTTGTTTTGGCTCTACAGCAGAGCCTTCGCCAATAGAATAGAAGTTCACAGCGCCCATCTCGAGAACCTTAAAAAACCGGGCCTCCATTTTATTCTTGTTCATCACCATTTTGCTCAGATAGGTCTCCCCGTTCCAGAGAAACTCCTGTACATCCTTTGCTTTGTAGACCACCTGAGATTTGTCGTCTTTCTCGAGCGTTACGGTAAAGAAGTCGGTTCCTTTAATTGTTCCGCGTACGTTGTTTACACTATCGATAATGACCACATCCTGTGCTTTTGCCAGCTGAAAAGACAAGGCAAAAATGACTAAGGAAAATAAAAATTTGAAAGATTTCATAGCTGTACAAATAACGTAATTTATGTATTGTTAATACAAAACGGATTACAATAATTAACTTTGACTATTAAGTCCTCCGTACCAAACAGCTTAAAACAATTGAAAGTATCATAAGCTTAAGGCTTGCTAAGCACAAGCAGCAGCTTATGGCCATTTCATAGCCGTAAAATAACATCAACACATGAAAAAACTGTTCCTTCTTGATGGAATGGCGCTAATATACCGAGCGCATTTTGCCTTAAGTAAAACTCCCCGGTTTACCTCCACCGGAATCAATACCTCCGCCGTTATGGGATTTGCAAACACCCTGATGGAAGTGCTCAGAAAAGAACAGCCTACGCACATTGCTGTTGTATTTGACACGGATGCACCTACAGAAAGACATGTAGATTTTGAAGCCTATAAGGCGCACCGTCAGGCAATGCCTGAAGATCTTGTATCCGCATTGCCCTATGTCTTCAAGCTGATTGAGGGTTTTAACATTCCCGTGATCACGAAAGATGGCTTTGAAGCCGACGATATTATTGGAACTTTGGCCAAAGAAGGGGAGAAGAAGGGCTTTCAGGTTTTCTGTATGACCCCAGATAAAGACTTTGCCCAGCTGGTTTCAGAAAATATCTTCATCTATAAACCTTCAAGAATGGGCAATGGGATGGAGATCCTTGGCGTGCCCGAAGTACTTAGCAAATGGGAGATTGAAAACGTAAAGCAGGTTATTGATATTCTAGGTTTGTGGGGTGATGCTGTAGATAACATTCCTGGAATACCCGGTATTGGAGAAAAGACATCCAAGATACTTATCAAACAGTACGGTTCAGTAGAAAACATCATCGCCAATGCGCACGAGCTTAAAGGCAAGATGCGGGAAAACGTTGAAATGTTTGCAGAACAGGGCTTGGTTTCTAAGAAGTTGGCTACCATTATCCTTGACGTGCCCGTTGATTTTGACGAAGAGGCTTTAAAGCTTGCTGAGCCTAGTCGGGAGCTCTTGGAGCCATTATTTGCAGAGTTGGAATTCCGTACCCTTGGAAAAAGAGTATTTGGAGAAAGCTTTACCATAGGCGATACCCGCAATGTCATCTCACAGCAAACCGACCTTTTCGGAGAACTTATTGAGGAAAGCCAAAGCGAGTCTACCGTTTTTGTTGCACCACCTTCTTTGTTTGAGCAACCTACGGCAAAGACCATTGCAGACGTAGCTCACGATTACAAACTTGTAGATACCCCTGAACTACGTGCAGAACTTATAGAATTGTTGCTTAGTCAGGAGATCATTTCCTGGGATACAGAAACGACAGGAACCGATGCAAATCTAGCAGATCTTGTAGGCTTGTCGTTCTGTATTGAGGTTAACAAAGGTTACTATATACCGTTGCCTGCGGATCGGGCAGCTGCACAGCTGATCATCGATGAGTTCAGGCCGGTTCTGGAAAATGAAAAGATTGGCAAGATTGGGCAGAATATAAAATACGATATCCTCATCCTCAAGTGGTATGATGTTCATGTAAAAGGCACCTTGTTCGATACCATGATCGCCCATTACCTCATTGATCCGGATACACGCCACAACATGGATCTTTTATCCCAAAATTACCTGGGGTACAGTCCCATTTCGATTACGACGCTAATCGGTGGAAAAGGTAAGAGTCAGGTTACCATGCGCGAGGTTCCTGTTGAACAGGTTGTAGACTATGCTGCGGAAGACGCGGATGTTACCTTGCAGCTTGCCAATATCTTCAGGCCTATGCTTACGGAGCTTAACGCACAGGAGCTTGCCGAGAAGATCGAGAACCCCTTAATCTATGTTCTAGCGGATATAGAAAAGGCTGGTGTTAGAGTGGATGTAGACGCGCTGAATAGATATTCAAAAGAG
>JAQBOT010000258.1 GCA_028287885.1 Pedobacter sp. | reverse complement strand
CTTGCTAAAAAGGTGCTAGAAGACTTCAAGAAATATGGTTCTGTAAAACGTGGCTATATTGGTGTAACCTTCCGTCCGTTGGATGCAGATGCTGCTCAGGAGCTAAAACTTAGCGATAACAGCGGATTGTATGTGAGCGATGTTTTACCTAACGGTGGTGGTGCTGCCGCAGGTATCAAACCTGGTGACATTATCAAAAAGGTAGAAGGATATGAAATCTATGATTCACCAGACCTTCAAGAAAAGATTGGTAGAATGAGTCCCGGTGACAAAGTGAAACTTACAATCTCCAGGAATGGTCAGATGAAAGATGTTACGGTTACTCTAAGTGGTCAAAGTGCGATCAGTTCGCCGAAAACAGCTTCTACAGATAAGCCTACAGGTACTTCTATGGATAAGCTTGGTGCAACTTTCGCTCCCGCTTCTCCAACATTGAAAGCTAAGTATGGTGTAAAAAGCGGGGTTGTTGTGACTTCCGTTACGCCAGGAAAAGCGTTCGATTCTTTAGAGATTCCGAAAGGACTAATTATTACTACCATCAACGGTAAGCCGGTGAACAGCAGTCAGGATGTAAGTACAGCTTTGTCTAGCTCGAGCAACGGAATGACCACAGTTTCTGCAGTGGGCCCAGATGGTAACTACACGTTTAAATTTTAGTAAGTTTATAATTCGATGAAAGGGAGGCAAAGAAATTTGTCTCCCTTTTTTTATTTAGAAAAATAGAATGTTTCTAAATAAACGTTATTTCAGACTTTTACATCTGTTATTTGTAATCTAGTTCATTTATTAAATACTTTTGCGTAACAAAAAATTAAACACGATCAAATGGCTAGTTTCGGAAACGCTTTTTCCTCTTCTATTGGAAAAAAACTAATAATGGGTATTACCGGCCTGTTTCTTATTTTATTTTTACTCGTGCATTGCTTCCTGAATTCATTGATTTTTTTCAATGACGGTGGAGTAACGTTCAATACTGGTGCGCATTTTATGGCAAACAATTGGATTATCAGAGCAGGCGAAATTGTTCTTTTTATCGGTTTACTGGCGCACATTTATCAAGGTTTCCGTTTAACTTTTGAAAACCAGGCTGCTCGCCCGGTTAAATATGCTGCCTACAATGGAAAGGCAAACAGTAAATGGTACTCCCGCTCTATGGGCTTGCTTGGAACACTGATCCTGATCTTTCTGATTGTGCATTTGGCGAACTTCTGGGTTGTATCACGTTTTACTGGCATCCCTACAGAAGATGCATTGGGGCAAGAGGATCTTTTTGCTGTAATGCGACAATCTTTCCATAACATTTGGATTGTAATCCTTTACGTTCTGGCTATGGTTTCTCTAGCTTACCACTTATTGCATGGTTTTGCTTCTGCCTTCCAAACACTAGGCTGGAACCATAAGAAGTACACGCCTATTCTTAAGGGTATTGGATTTTGGTACTCTATTCTAATCTCCCTACTCTTTGCTGCAATGCCAATTGCGGTGTATGCAGGCCTTGTTAATTAATTGTTCGAACGTTTTTAAGCTAAAATAAAATGGCAGAAATAAATGCTAATATACCCGAAGGAGATTTAACCGAAAAATGGACGAAGCTACGTTCTTCTATGCCATTGGTTAACCCATCAAATAAAAGAAGCATCGAGATTATCGTTGTTGGTTCTGGTCTTGCTGGTGCTTCTGCTGCAGCTACCCTGGCCGAGATGGGTTATAAGGTTAAGTGTTTCTGCTTCCAGGATTCTCCAAGAAGAGCACACTCCATTGCGGCTCAGGGAGGTATCAATGCAGCCAAGAATTATCAAAATGACGGGGATAGTACCTATCGTTTGTTTTATGATACCATTAAAGGTGGAGATTACAGATCACGTGAGGCGAACGTACACCGTTTGGCTGAAGTGAGTGGAAGTATTATAGATCAGTGTGTTGCTCAGGGTGTACCATTGGCACGTGAATACGGGGGTCTGTTAGACAACCGTTCTTTCGGTGGAACACAGGTACAACGTACTTTCTATGCTGCCGGACAGACTGGTCAGCAATTGCTGCTTGGTGCATACAGCGCTTTGGAGCGTCAGATTGGAATGGGTAAGGTAGAAATGTACACCCGCCATGAGATGCTTGAAGTTGTTGTGATTGATGGAAAAGCACGAGGTATTATTGCGCGTAACCTGATTACAGGTGAGTTAGAGCGTCATTTTGGTCATGCGGTATTGTTGGGTAGTGGTGGATATGGCAACGTGTTCTATCTGTCTACAAACGCAATGGGCAGTAACGTTACAGCGGCTTGGAAAGCACACAAAAAAGGTGCATTCTTCGGCAATCCTTGCTATACGCAGATTCACCCAACTTGTATTCCCGTTTCCGGTGACCACCAGTCAAAATTAACCTTGATGTCTGAGTCGTTACGTAATGACGGACGAATCTGGGTACCGAAGAAAAAAGACGATAACCGTAAGGCTACAGACATCCCTGAGGACGAAAGAGATTACTATTTGGAACGTCGTTACCCTGCTTTCGGTAACCTTGTACCTCGTGATGTGGCTTCGCGTGCAGCAAAAGAACGTTGTGATGCGGGTTACGGCGTAGGTAAATCCAAGTTAGCGGTTTACCTGGACTTCACGGCCAATACAGAAAGATATGGCCGTATAGAAGCCAGTAAACATAATATTCATAACCCTGACCAAGCTACTTGCATGCGTTTAGGCCGTGAAGTGGTTAAGGAGAAGTATGGTAACTTGTTTGATATGTACAAGCAGATTACCGGAGAAGATCCTTATGAGCTTCCAATGCGTATATATCCTGCAGTACACTATACCATGGGCGGATTGTGGGTCGATTATAACTTAATGACTACAGTACCTGGTTTATATGCTTTAGGAGAGGCAAACTTCTCTGATCACGGTGCAAATCGTCTTGGAGCGTCTGCTTTAATGCAGGGTCTTGCAGATGGTTATTTCGTGATTCCATATACAATCGGTGCGTATCTATCGAAAGAACTGGCAACCAAGCCGATTCCTTTGGATCACCCTGCCTTTGTTGAAGCGGAGGCTAAAGCGAAAGGTATTCTTGATCGTTTTGTATCTATCAAAGGAACGAAGTCAGTAGATCATTTCCATAAGCGTTTGGGTAAGATCATGTGGGATAAATGTGGAATGGCTCGGAATGCAAAAGGACTAACAGAGGCGATCTCTGAGATCCGTGCACTTCGTGAGGAATTCTGGACAGACCTTCGTGTTCCCGGAACTGCAAATGAATGTAATCCAGAACTGGAGAAAGCTGGTCGTGTTGCCGACTTCCTTGAGCTAGGTGAGCTGATGTGTATCGATGCCTTGAACCGGAATGAGTCTTGCGGCGGTCACTTTAGAGAAGAGTACCAGACCGATGAGGGTGAGGCTATGCGTGACGATGAAAACTATGCTTATGTTGCTGCATGGGAATTTAGCGAAGGCGTAAATTTCAAATTGCATAAGGAAGAGCTGAAGTTTGAAAACATCAAGATTGCTCAAAGAAGTT